>JAKSUP010000272.1 GCA_024408905.1 bacterium | reverse complement strand
TTAGAATCAAGAACAATAATCGGATTATTGTTTTTTTTACATAAAGCACACGCAGAAGTATCCATTACTTTTAAATCTTTCTTGATGATTTCGGCATAAGATATTTTTTCAATTTTTTTTGCATTCAAATTTGTTTTCGGATCATCATCATAAACCCCGTCAACACCGTTTTTAGCCATAAGCATAACATCTGCTCCGATTTCGGAGGCTCTTAGTGCTGATGCAGTGTCTGTCGTAAAGAACGGATTCCCTGTTCCGGCTGCAAAAATTACGACACGACCTTTTTCAAGATGTCTTATTGCCCTGTGTCTAACGTAAGGCTCTGCAATTTGATTCATTGAAATGGCGGTCATAACACGACATTCTACCTCGATTTTTTTCAATGCACATTGTAAACATACTGCATTCATGACTGTTGCCAACATTCCTACGTAATCTCCGGATGCCTGATCCATGCCCAATCGTGCACTGTTTTTCATTCCTCTGAAGATATTTCCGCCACCTACAACAACCGCTATTTCAACTCCACGTTCATAGATGGAACGGATTTCGTTTGATATCATTTCAACAGGTTTGGGGTCGATACCGAATTGCTGGTCGCCCAGTAAAGCTTCTCCGCTTATCTTTAGTAATACACGCTTATATTTATTATCAACCATGTTAAATTTATCCCCTAAAATATCTAATAAAAACTGCTTTATATTATATTATTAAAAAAAGCGGTGAATGTAAAGAGGATATAATTACAACAGAATCTGTGTTCCCAGTATAATTCTGTGAGAATCTTTTGCGGAATCGTTTTGGCAGAAAACATAATTCAAAATAAGTTTTAGACCCGGTCCTTTTATGAAATAGTTTATACCTGCAGAATACTCTCTTTTGTTATTGTGTTTAATATTTTTATTTGGATCAAATTCGTCATATCTGGCTAATATTTGTAATTTCGGAGTGACTTTGTAACCTAAAGTGGCATAAAATCCGCTTGCATGATTATTACTTACATGACCTGATGCTCCGTTGTAGCCGTTAGCATTTGCCCATTCAAAATTTGCCATAAATTTTTTGTATTCGTAACTTGCATAAGCACCGTTTACGGTATAATCAGAATCTCTTTTCCCAACCTGAATACCGCTTCCCAACTTTAAGATGCCGTATTTACCTTTTGTTTTGCCCAACGGTTTAATATTTACCCAGCCGTCAAATTCTGCGCCCGGAAAAAATGACCGCATATATGTATCAGAACTGTACCCGCCAATATCATATTCAACTAAGTCATAATTTCCGATAACTCTGGCTCCAATCTTTCTGACTGTTCCGAAATTTCTTGCTATTTGTGAACGATTTGCAAACGGTAATTGATAAGCACTTGTTTTTGATTCTATGCCGTTTCCGGGACGTTGATATCCGACTTGGAGTCTGTGGTTTTCTATTTTGTTTGTACCTACATAAACATCCGAAAAAGCACTCCTTATCATATTCCTGCTTGAAAGTGGTGAAATTGAAAACAATACCTTATAATCAGAAGCTCCGTCTCTAAATTTCCCGTCAAAACCGGCGTTTACAGCATTAAAATCGTAATTTGTTTTATATGAATCAGCATCATTAAAATTAAACAGAATATTACCGTTGTATCCTGCAAACGGGTGGATGCTTTCAATAACTTTATTGTCATCAAAATGTTTTGTCAAAATATCGGTTAATAAATAATTATTCGTGTTGATGTCAGTAACTTCAAGATTATAAATGTCCTCTAATTTTTTTCTTAAAGTTTCTTTATTTTGAATTTCAGTATGTTCCGGCGCATTTTCAATTCCCATTTTTTCAAGTTCAATATGAATTGTGTCAGGCTGAAGCACAACTTCATCCGGAGAACTGTATTCTTCAATTGCAAATGCTTGTGCATAAAAGAACAGGGCAAATATTAAAACAAAAAACTTTCTCATGATAACAAGAATAACATAAAAAAGTCGAAATTTCCACCAAGATATTGTAATTACGGAATGTAGTCTATTAAGTCAGTCAGTTTGCAATTGAAATATCTACACAATTTATCCAGCGTATTAATGCTGATATTCGTATTTTTTGAATTTCGCAATTTTGAAATGGTTGAACTTCCCAACCCCGTTGCTTTTGCTATTGCTTCGGCGGTTGTTCTTCTTTCCCACATTAAATCATCTAATTTAATAACAATCATAATATTATTATAGATTTTTTTATCACTTGCTTGATATATATTATCGCTTGCGATATAATAATTATCGCTTGCGGTATGTATTGGTAATATTATTTAAAATTTCTT
>JAKSUP010000271.1 GCA_024408905.1 bacterium | reverse complement strand
TTTTCATCTAATGTATATGTAAGTTTTAATGAATCAAAAACTGGATAATCGTCAAGATTAGAAATTGTTTTCATTTGATACCTATATTGATAGCCGCCCATTATAGGATCTAATTCAAGAACAACTTTATAACCACCGGTAATTTCCTCACACGTTCCATTTAATACAGTAATTTCATGAACGCAATAAATAAACATGTCAGGCAAAGTTCTGCCATATTGTGTTTTATATTCATTTGGAGTTAATCTTTCAGGATCTGTTTTAAAATTTGTGTGAACTATATCTCCCGAAATTGAAACGTCCTTACTAGATTTTTCGTGATATAGGGAAACGGTACCATCTAATCCTTGTTGAAAAATGCGTTTTCCTACACCAACCATATCAGATTTTGAAATTGCCTCTTCAAAATATACATCTCCATTCTTTATTTGAACATTTCTAATATCCTGCTTAACAATGGTGTCAGCAAGACCATAACAATAGGAAACAGAATTTGCGTATGTTTTATATTTTTCAGAAGCGTAGTTGGCAATATCTACAGCAGGAAAATCTTTGGTAGCTTGTTTTTTAGAACTAGCTCCATCAATTTTTGCAAACAAAGCCTCAGCATCTGGTTTACAGGCTTCTGGATTAAAACCAATAATATTTTGTTTAGGTTTCATAATGACACGTTTGTAAATAATGCCACCACCAGCTCCTAGTGATAATGCTGTTGCTCCAATAATTGAATAAAGTACTATCGTTTTCATAGCAGCATATATTTTATATGTATAATGCACATGTGAAATATATTGTTAAAACACGTTAGGAGAGAGAAGAGAATGGGCTCTCAAAATTAGAGAGTTATGAGAAAATATAATAAAAATAATCTATAATTTGCCGAATCTTTTTAAAATTTTGCTATATTTTCGCATACATACACGATACAATGTGAGCGTATGGAAAAATTGGAAAATATTGTTGCGTGCAATCTTACATATTTACGAAAACAAGCTAAATTAACACAGCTTGAATTCGGAGAAAAGTTTAATTATTCAGATAAGACTGTTTCAAAATGGGAATTAGGAACTTTAATGCCTAGTGTTGATGTTTTAAAAGAAATTGCTGATTTTTATAATGTCTCCGTTGACTACATTTTAACAGAACACAAAACACAAAAAGAATTCGAGTCTGAAATTGCGAAAGTAGTAAATCCAAAAGAAAAAATTATTTTTATTGCGCTTGCTGTTACTATAGCGTGGGTTATTGCGGCAGTTATCTTTGCTGTTGGAAGAATCTCAAAAGAAGCAGCGCAAGATATTACAAAACAAATTTTTTATGAAAAATACTGGATTGCATTCTTATGGGCAGTACCAGCATCATTCATAATTATGGCTTATTTTACAAGAAGATTTTTTAAAGGATCCATTTTGCCTTTATCATTCTTGTCTTGTTTTATTTGGACATTATTAGCATCTATATATACTCACATCACAATATTCTTTAATCAATCAAATTATTGGTTCTTATTTATTGTAGGTGTACCTATACAGGCTTTGTTATTATTATTGATTTTGAGAAAAAAGAATTAAAAAAGAACAACTGAGTTGTTCTTTTATTTAGCGTTTTCAGCTTTCTTAATTTTGTTTTTAGCGATTCCTCGTCTTACAGAATTCATAACAGTAAATGTAATACCTATTGCTATAAATGGCCAACAAATAAGACCGTATAACAAAGCACCTAATATAATTAAAGCAATTATTTCTTCTACTATACCTAGAACCATCAAGGCAATACCAGCAAAAAATAAGAAGACGCCAATTGCAATCATAGCGATCCAACCGCCAATTTTTTTCTTGGTTATTTCGCAATATTTTTGAACTGTTTCTTCGTAAGTTAATTTACTCGCCATTTTAAATACTCTCCTCGGATAATTTATCACTAATTTTATTGAAATTATGCGTCCTTATTCCTAATGAAACAGGATTCATAAATAATGGGAAAAATACTGAAAATACAATGCAAAGTGAAGGTTTTTTCACTAATTTTAATTCGTATTTTTGTTCTAATTCAACAAATTTTTCATTAAAGAAAATATCTGAACAAATTGATACGAAAGGAATAAAAATAGACAAAATAATTAATGTTTTTTCTAAACCACTAATTTTCATGTTTAATGTCTTCAACTTTTTCATATCTAGGATGAGCGCAACTAAGCCATAAATACCACCTGTTAAAACAAATAATGCTATTGTTGCAAACATGCCGTTTTTATCAATTATGCGGTCTTCTTCATTACCAATAGAATTATCCTCATTAAATTTAAATGAAA
>JAKSUP010000270.1 GCA_024408905.1 bacterium | reverse complement strand
GATGCTTGCGGAGAAACAAAATCTTTAGCAGGTTCGGTTCAATATGACAGATATAGACTTTGTAATGATTGTGTATTATTAGCCGAAGTCGGTTTTGAACTGAAACAAATAAATAAGATTGACGAATTAATTGATGCAATGGAAGATAAGCGTCTGGTTTCAGATTGTGAATTTATTAAATCAGAAGAACGCAGAGCGCAAAATTAATCCAGTTTGACTTTTAAAACGTCGTAAATATCTATTTTGTTGGCTTTCCCTCGTATTTGTACTTCCGGAATTTTTATAACATCTGCAACTTGTTTTACGGATTTGTATGTTGAAGTACTTATAAGAATTTTTGTTTTATACGTTTTGTTGTAGTTTTCGAGTCTGCTTGCAAGGTTTACGGTATCACCTATAACGGTGTATTCCATACGATTAACAGAGCCTATGTTACCTACAAAGACTTCGCCGGTATTAATTCCGATACCGATTTCTATTTCCGGTTTGCCTTCTCTTTCCCATTTTTTGTTTAGTTTTTCTACCCTTTGCAACATAGTATAAGCACATTTGACAGCATTTTGAGCATGATTTTCGTCATGGATAGGTTCTCCGAAAATTGCCATTATTGCATCACCTATGAATTTGTTAATAATTCCGTTGTAACTTGTGATAATAGGTTCCATTTCCGAAAAATATTCATTTAAGTATTCCGATACTTGCTGTGCTGTCATTTTTTCGCTCATGGAAGTAAAACCTCTGATATCGGAAAACAGTACGGTAACGACTGCCTTTTTGCCTCCCAGCCCGAGGTCGTCGATGTTTTCTATAACTCTCTGCATAACATCTTTTGACATATATTTGCCCATTGCGGATTGTACTTTTTCTTTGTTTTTATTTTCTATAAAATATTTGTTTGTGTATGCCAAAATAATTGCTAATACAAACATTGTTAAAGGGGTAATAATATTAATGATTACGCAATAATAGAAACATAATCCGGCAAGTATTATATATGATAAAACTATAGATAAGATTGTTATAATTGATTTTGTGAGGTTAAGCGTTCTTATTCCGAATAAAATTGCTAACATTCCCAAGATTGTGAGCAAAAGATTAACGTATTGAGGTACGACATATACAAAATCATTGTTTATAAGATTATCTAATGCCGTTGCCTGAATATCAACTCCGGGCTGATCTATTTCCAGCGAGGTATTCTTCTTATCATTCAAACCTTCTCCTGCCGTAACATTTGCACCGAAAAACACAATCTTATTGCTGAATAATTCCGGATTTATCAAAGGTTTCTGCCCGTTTTTGATTTGTTTGTATGATTTGATAATATCAGTTGCGGAGATATATTTGTGGGAGTATTTTTCATTAATTGCTTTGTAAAATCTTATGGGGACAAGATTTTGATAAATAGTGTGTTTTTGTCGTATTTTATAATCTAATTCAGGAAATATGATTTCATTATCCGTAATTATAGTTTTAGTAATATTATTTAACAATAAAAATGCTTTCATGCTTAACGACGGATAATAAGAATCTTTGTACTTTATAAAATAATTCTGGTACCTTACAATTTCATCTGAAAATATAAAACTGCCATTGATGTTTCCAAAGAAAATAAGTACTGAACCTACGTTTTTTACGGCATTAAAATACGGTTCCGGCATTGGGAAAAGGCTGTCAAAAATATTTTCGGTGTGGCTTGTTTTATCAACAGCATTTACGGAGAATTTTTGTTTAAATTTTTTGTCGTATTCTTCCCCTTCTTTTTGATTTTCCCATTTGTCAAACATAGGTAAAAAACCGGATATATAATTATCCATTTTTCTTACGCAGTCGAAATATTTTTTGTCAGATTGGGGATTATCTGTGTCCAAAGCGTTTATGAGTGCGTCATGCACTATAATCTTAGGTTTGGCATATTCATGAAAATAGTTAAAAATATCGCAATATAATTCTCTTTTCCAAGGCCAACGATATTTTTCAACGGACTTTGAATCTATAACCACTAAAATAATATCATCACTTCCGTACACTTTTTTATGTTGGTCAAACGGCAGTTTTTCCGTTAAAATGTGTCGAGTCATAAAATCATAGGCTTTTGGCTCTGTCGTAAAATATGCTAAGAAATAAATTACTCCGATTATAAGCAGTAATGTTATCCAAATGAGTGCTAATTTTAGTTTATTTAATATATTTTTTATCACTTATTCACTTAATTAATTTATAACTTTACGATTTATGATATAATAAATTTAATAAAAAGGGTTCGTATAAATGAGTGAAAATTATTTAAAAATAATATCTGAGGATAAAATTT
>JAKSUP010000027.1 GCA_024408905.1 bacterium | reverse complement strand
CACGTTTTACATCACCTTTTCTAAGAACTTGAATTTTCTCAATACGTGGTGAATATACCAAGAATACACGTTCAACACCAACACCTTGGAACACTTTTCTAACAGTAATCGTTTTATTAATGCCTGAACCATGTTCAGCGATGATAGCACCTTCGTATGCTTGGATTCTTTCTTTGTTACCTTCAACGATTTTACAGAATACTTTAACTGTGTCACCAGGATTCATTTCCGGTAATTCTCTAGTTGTGTATTCGCTTTCTAAATTACTAATAATAGGATTCATTTTTGCTATTCCTTATTTCTGACTATTGTACATATAGCACTATACTAAACAAAACAAAATATAAATACAAGTAGCTGTTACGAAAAATGCTCAAATTGTAAACTTTTTTTTACTTTTGTAACATTTTTCGATAAAATGAGCAAGTAGAGATATTTACATGCTTTAGAATAATAGCCGAAAGAAAGGTAGCAGATTGAATCCCATTAATCCTAAACATGACCTATCGTCGTTCATAACAAGGATGACAAAAGCTGATGCTATTGAACCTATCATAGCATTAGAAGCTGTTGTCGTAACAGGGAGAACTATTCAAGCATATAAAAGAGGTGGTAAAGACGAAGCCAGAGAAAGGTTTATAGAAGAAATTAACGGATCAATTGTTTGGCTTGCAGGGGTTAAAGTCTTAAATGATATCGGTGATTGGATAATTAAAAAGATTTTAAAACAACCGTCAAACTTTGACGTTGGAACAGATAAAGTTTTAAGACGGCCGTTTGACAACTATATGAATAAAATGAAGAAAAATGGGATATCAGGGACAAAAGTTGCAGAGTTAAAAGGTGCAAAAGTATTAACAAGTGTATTACTGGCAAACTTATTCATTGGTTTTGTTGTGCCAAAAATTAACCATGCACTAACAAATTCTATTCACAGAAAAAATAAACAGAAAGAAATTTTAGATAAACAAAATATAAATACTAATACAGATATTACTGATACAGTGACAGAAGATAGTAACAAGCCTGCATTCAAAGGCGCTATGTCTGCAATGAACAAATTCACGAATATTATAGAAAATACGAATACAGGTAAATTATTGTCAACAGATGTTGGTGTAGCCGGTGGAAGAATGATAAATGCTCGTAATGCTGACGAAAGGCGAGAAATAGGAATAAGAGATATTGGTTCGATTTACTTCTACATGTGGGCGCAAGGTCACATACAAAATCTGCTTAACTTTGTTGAAACCGGAAGATTTACAAGATTAAATCCAACAACAGCAAATACACTAACTTCGCATTTAGAAGAATACTTGAAAGCAAATGGTGGAGAAGTTGCTGTTGAACAGTTCAAGAAAGATGTTTTGGGTAAAAAGATATCCGAAATTACTTTACCTGAAGGTATTCAGTTCGAAGAAGGCAAACTATCAGGCTTTACAAAATTTGTAAATAAAATGAAAAAGAATAAAGTTGAGCCATTAAAAGTCGCCAAAGTTGAACAACTCGCTAAAATAAAAGAATTTAGTCAAAATACATCTTTGATGAATAGAATTCGCGAAATGGCAAAAATTCAACCTGAGCTTGTAGGAGAAGCTGTAATTACTAAACAGCAGATTATTGATGCAATTAATGAAGCAAAAATTAATGATCCAAAATTCTTAGATAATGTGTTCAATGAATTCACAAAAGGCGCAAGTAAAGATGAATTTAAGTATGTTTCAAATTCAAAACTCTACAAATTAAAATCACAAATGGAAGATTATGTTTTAGATTTGTGTAAGAAAGCTAAAGATGGCAAAATTGATAAAAAATTGTTAGACAGCGTTAAATCACGTAATGTTAAAATGTCAGGCATCAACTTCTTAGCCGGATTTGCTTTTGCAGCATTGTTCTTATCTACCTTAATTCCGAAATTCCAATACTATGTTACAAGGAAGAAAACAGGACGTGACGAATTCCCTGGAACTTATGATATTGATAAAAATATAGAACTTAAAGCTTAAAGCAGATGTAAATAATAAACGAGGTCAATTTTGATATCAAAATTGACCTCGCTTTATAACTTATAATCTGTCTTAAACTTTACGTTTACGAGCAGCTTCAGACTTGCGTTTTCTCTTAACGCTTGGCTTTTCATATCTTTCACGTTTTTTAACTTCAGAAAGAATACCGGCTTTTTGGATTTTCTTTTTGAATCTTCTTAAAGCGCTTTCGATACTTTCGTTTTCGCCAACTTTAACTTCTGCCATCTGTAATTTTCACCACCTTTATTGACAATTTGTACAGTAAGTATCTTAATACAAAAAAATTTTAATTGCAATAATAATTACTAATTCAATATTTGAAGGTGGTTTAAAGGCCAAAATACAAATATTGCACGGCCTATAAATCTTTCTTTCGGCAATGTTCCCCAATATCTGCTATCAAAAGAATGACCTCTATTATCACCCATCATAAAATAATGTCCTTCAGGGATTATAAATGGACCACAGTACATATTATTATCACATTTTGTATAATCATATTCACTCATTACGTATTCTTCATTCAAGCGTTTTCCGTTTATATAAACGTAAGTTGCACCATCTGAATTCTGTTTGATTTCAATTCTTTCTCCCGGTAAACCTATTACACGCTTGATATAAGCTGTTTCATTGCAAAATATACCCGTTAACCGGCTAAATACTGCGCTTGGGGTTGTTTTTAACTTAACTGACGGTGGATAAAATATCATTACGTCACCACGTTTTGGAGTGTTTTCATATTTGCCCTTTGTAATTAAATTGTAATCTTTTGAAAATTTTTCAACAACAATTCTATCTGAAGTAAGAGCATGGTCTTTGTCACCGTACAGAGTCGGCATCATTGAGCCGGATGGTATCCAGCGTAATTCTATCAAAAAGAACCTTATAATTATTATGGCAACTACTACAAAAAGTACTGTATCTAATATTTCCCAAATTGCTGATTTAGTCTTTTCCTTGTCAAATTTTAACATAATCCTTTTATTAAACCCTCTAATCTATTTCTATAACTCTCGTTTGGAGCATCTTTTATTAATTCTAATAATTCTTCCTTGTAATTATCTGACAAAATCTTAGTTTTTTCAATCCCGATGATATCTTTTAAAGTATAAATATTATTTTTAATATCAGTAACTTCAGAATCCTTTTGCAAGTCATTATCTATCTGAAATAAAAGACCAAAAATTTTTCCGAATTCTATCGCTGAATTTTTATGTTTACCTGCTAACATAAAAATTGATTCCATAATCGTAGAAAATAATGTTGCTGTTTTCCCTTCACAAATACTTATGTACTCGTCAAAAGTAGGAAGCTTACCTCTTAGCGAAAATTGTTTAAACTCTGATACACACATATTTTGGGTACAATTTTTAAATTTTCTTATAATCTCGGGGTTTTGAATATCTAAAAGGCACTCTGTTGCACAGCCAAGCAAATAATCACCTGATAATATTGAAATCTCATTGCTATAATTGACCCCAATAGTTTTTTCGCCACGTCTGTACTTTGAGTTATCTATAATATCATCATGTAACAGTGATGCATTGTGAATAATTTCACCGGCTGCAAGCACACGAAAAGCGCCTTGTGTCAATTCTATTTCATATGATTTTAAAAACAAAATTGCTACTACAGTGCGTATCATTTTGGAAGAACCAAGCACAAAGCTCTTAAGTTCACCGTTTAAAATTTCGCTATTAACGTAAGACGAGATGATATTTCTTACTTCTGTAATATCTGCTTGTATTATATCCATCATGTTAAATGATATCATAAAAACAATAGTCATAAATTAGGACATTGTCTATAAAATTCTGTGGAGCAATTACGCTCCACAGAACAATTAATTCATCCCTAATCAATCAACTTTGCATTTATCACTCTTAAAATTCATCTCTTTTCCTTTACTATATCAAATTCAACGCTACGCTAGGCAACTGATTTGCAGTTGACATCAAAGTTGCTGAAGCTTGTTGCAATATCTGAGATTGAACAAAATTAGAAGATTCTTTTGCAATATCAGTATCACGTAATGTTGATAATGATGAAGTAATGTTTTGTGATTGTACATCCAAAGCAGTAACAGCAGATGATACCCTGTTTTGAGCAGCACCAATTGCAGTTACTCTTGAAGATATATCATCAATAGCTTTATCTATAAATTCCAGTAAGTGTTTTGGTTCGCAATTATCAGCAGTTTGCATTTCGTATTTATCTTTACCATCTACTACAGAATATTTCAAACCTGTACAAGCAGCTGCAAATGCTTTTGCACCTTCATTAGTGTTCAAATCACCTGTCAAACCTGCAGCTGTAAGAATTCCTCCTAAAGTTTGAGAAGGAGCTTGTTTACAAGATTCTGATTTTAATGCATTAAACAAACCACTAACTGTTGCATTACTAAATAATGAAACCTGTAAATTAATTTGGCTATTTTTATCAGAATATAAACCTACTTGTAAATCTATACCGGTAGCTTTTAAACCTGTCCAAGCATTCTCTGCAGCAGATTTAGTTGTATCATATGCCATCAATTTAATTCCGTTGAATTCAGAATTGTTAGCAATACGTGTAATTTCTTGTAAACGACCTGTGATTTCGCCTTGTAATGCTCTTAAAGAATTTGAGCCAAATGTACCGTTTGCAGCTTGTTCTGTCAAATCTCTAACACGTTGTAAGTGACTTGTTAACAACGAATATGTTTCTTCTGCTGTTGTTAATAAGTCAGCACCAGTTGCAGCATTATCAGCAGCAACATCTAATGAACTAATTTGTGTATCCCACATATTAGCAATTGAATAACCTGCAGCATTATCTGATGCGTGGTTAATTTTGTAACCTGTAGTCATTCTTTCGATTGACTGATTTAAGGCATTTGTAGCCTTAGTCATGTTTCTCTGAGTAATAAGAGATGAGATGTTTGTGTTGATTGTGAGTGGCATTTTGATCTCCTTTCTTGATACGTACTTCTACACTCTAAGATTTCTGCATTTCCTTATGCAGATATAAGCCAAGTTCTTCTATACTTGGTTTTTCCGACACCAGGTCGGTTTAATACTCTCTTTTAACGATATGTACATTCCTTCAATTAAAAATGCTAATAAACGATTTCTACACTACCTACAAAACAAATCCATGTTTTGCTTTTAAACATTCTATCCTTGAAGTTTATGTGATTGATTGGACTTTAATACTGATATTATGAAATAAATAATTTTAAATAGATACAATTTTATATAAATTTTTTACAAAAGTTAAATAAATTTAATATATCTTTACAATACTCATAACCGTTAAAATAAATTGACCTATTGTATTTTAAGCCTGTTTATTTTATACTTAACTGATTGAAAATGACAAAATACTCAGAGGGGGAGATTATGAACCGAGTTTTATTATGTATAATGGACGGTTGGGGTATTTCATCCGGTTCCGAAAAATATGATGCTACAAAATTGGCACAACCTGTGAATGTACCTAAACTTATAAAAGAAGAAATATCTACAACTATTCATGCAGATGGAGAATATGTTGGGCTTCCGGCCGGTCAAATGGGTAACTCAGAAGTTGGTCACTTAAACCTTGGAGCAGGAAGAATCGTTTATCAAGATTTATCAAAAATTAATAACGCTATTAAAGATGGTTCATTCTTTAAAAATGAAAAATTTTTAGAAGCTATTGCTCATGCAAAAAAGAACAATTCTTCATTACATATATATGGGTTAGTATCTACAGGTGGAGTTCATTCTTCATTAGATCACTTATTAGCACTTATTCAACTGGCATCAAAAGAAGGATTGAAAAATGTATATATTCATGCTTTTCTTGATGGTCGTGATACACCACCGGCAAGTGCTTGCGAATATTTGCAAATAGTTGAAGATGAACTTAAAAAATATAATCTTCCTCAAATTGCATCTGTTGTAGGCCGTTATTATATTATGGATAGAGATAATCGTTGGGAACGAGTTGAAAAGGGTTACAACTGTTTGTTATTTGGTGAAGGTGAAAAAGCAAACAGTGCAGTTGAAGGCGTTAAAAAATCATATGCAAACGGGGTTACTGATGAATTTGTACTCCCAATTGTTGTTGGTGGAGAAGAATCAAGAATTCACGATAATGATTCAATAATTTTCTTTAACTACAGACCTGACAGAGCAAGAGAAATTACTAAAGCAATAAATTTTGCTGATTTTGACGGTTTTGAAAGAAAGAAAGTTCTTAAAAATATTTATTATTGTACTATGACAAGCTACGAAGCAACTTTTACTTTCCCTGTGGCATTTCCTAAAACAAAACTGGTTAATATACTTGGTGATGTATTGGAAACAAATGGAGTTAACCAGTTTAGAACGGCAGAAACTGAAAAATATGCGCACGTTACATTTTTCTTTAATGGTGGAATAGATGAACCAAAACCCCACGAGACAAGAAAATTAGTTGCATCTCCAAAGGTTCCTACTTATGATATGCAGCCTGAAATGAGTGCGCCGGAAGTTTGTGAAAATGTACTAAAAGCAATTGAAAATCCTGAATATGGTTTTATTTTGGTTAACTTTGCGAACCCTGACATGGTAGGTCATACAGGTGTTGTCGAAGCTGCGACAAAGGCTTGTAAAGTTGTTGATGAATGTGTTGGCAAAATTGCTGCCAAATGTAAAGAATACGGAATTACAATGTTATTAACAGCTGATCATGGTAATGCTGAAATGATGTTGAATGAAGAAACCGGCAAACCTCATACTGCTCATACAACAAACATCGTTCCGTTTGTCGTAATCAATGCAAAAAATCAAGTAAAACTAAAAAATGATGGTGCTTTGTGTAATGTTGCACCTACAGTTTTAGAGTTAATGGGAATTGAAAAACCAATTGAAATGGATTGCGAAAGTTTGATTGTTTAGCAAGGAGTAATGATGTCAGAAACTAAGGCACTTGATATAGATTTATCGCTAAAGAAAAACAATGTTGATGAATTCTTTTTCAATTTGAGCGAAAATCCAAATGGATTTAAGAATAAAGATTTTAGATATACATTGAGCTTAATTTATCAACTCGTTGAGGATGAATTTGAAGGCATCTTTTTAAGTCCAAATTCTCCTGTTAGAAACACGGATTTCTTTTTAATAAATAATAATGGCAAATTATCATTTTTTGTTACACCAACAAATAATTTCCAATTTTATTTAAAATCAAAAGGATCTATGTTTAGATATTCTTCAACGGAATTAAACGGACAAGTCGGCTATATAATGCCTCTTGACTTGGTTCTGGATTACTTTGGAGGATTCGGGGAAATAGTTGATTTTTCATCGTTAACACAAACATTTGCATATTTTAATAAGCTAACACACTTTGCGATGAAACTGATTGAAAAATTATATTTTATACCAACGGTTAAACGCAGAGACGGTGTTGCAGGTGGTGTATTTAGAATTGTTTATGAACCTATTATTTCAAATAAAGAATCTGCCAAAATCATTAACGAGCTTGAAAAGAATATACCTGAAAATCTTTTTATACAAGGAGAAAAACCAAAAGATTTTGTTGAAAATTTTGTTAGAGAATACTTAAACTATCTTATTTATAAATTTTTGGGGATAAAAGCATATAGGTTTAAGGATATCAAATCAGGCCATTATATGATAAAAGATCTTGAACAAAGATGCCTATTGAAAGGGAAGGATGTCGCCGAAAACTTTGCACAATGGTTTGACGAACTATACTTAGGCAAATATGATTTGATACCATTCTTTAAAGTCAACAAATTGGAAGAAGACCAATTTGAATTAAAAGTTCATATTAAAAACAGAAAAACTGGTGAAACAATTCTTATTGATGATTTGTATCACGAAGAAAAAATCTGGGATTTGGATACTGATGATATAGGTAAAATTGTCGAAAAACAATTGAATTATGCCCTTAGATATATGCCTGAACTTGAAACTTTGTTTGAAGATGAAGAAAAATTGTCCTTAGTAATGAATTTAAACGAAGTTTATAAACTTATCGCTCAAACAGCATATTATCTTCAAAAAGCTCAGATTGAAGTTATATTACCAAAAGAACTGACAAATATTATAATTCCACGAGCATCAATTAATGCAAAAGTAAAAGCCGACAGATCTCGTGACCTTATGCAGATTTTTAATACTGTATCATCCAGCGCGATTTCGCTTGACGATATTTTAGAATTTTCTTATGAAGTTTCACTCGGTGATGAAAAAATTTCTCTTGAAGAATTTAATAAACTTGTTAATGAAAGTAACGGATTAATACAATACAACGGTAAATATATACTTATTGATAAAACAGAAGGTCAAAAGTTGTATGAACAAATAATGAACGCTAATCATAAAAAAATGACGCGTTTAGAACTTATACATGCTTCTATGTCAGGTCAACTTCAAAACTATGATTTTAATTACGATGATGCTTATGCAAATGTTATTAAAGATTTTGCAAAACCTGTTGAAGTTACAAACCCTGAAAAATTAACAGGTGAATTGAGACCTTACCAAATGACAGGCTTAAAATGGTTATGGACAAACATATCTAAAGGATTCGGCTGCTGTATGGCAGATGATATGGGTTTAGGAAAAACTATTCAGGTTATCAGTTTGATATTGAAATTAAAAGAAGAAAACAAACTTAAAAATCCTGTCCTTGTAATTTGTCCGACAACACTTATGGGAAACTGGATGAAAGAATTACAAATGTTTGCACCTTCGCTTAGCGTTCAAACATACCACGGTATAGACAGAAAGCTTAATACGGAATGCGAAATAATTCTTACAACTTACGCAATAATGAGAATTGATGTCGAAGAAATGAAGAAACATACTTGGGGTATGGTTATTATTGATGAAGCTCAAAATATTAAAAACCCTGATACGGCTCAAACAATCGCAATAAAAGCACTTAAATCAGATATAAAAATTGCAATGACAGGTACACCTGTCGAAAATAGGTTAACCGAATTGTGGAGTATTTTCGATTTTATCAACAAAGGTTACTTAGGTTCTTTGAAAGATTTCCAAAAAAGTTACGCAATTCCTATAGAACGATTTAAAGAAAAAAATAGAGCTTCAAAACTAAAATTATCTGTATCGCCATTTGTATTAAGGCGTTTAAAAACCGATAAAAATGTTATTTCGGATTTGCCTGATAAAATGGTAATGAATGATTATTGCTATCTGGAAAAAGCTCAAGCAATTCTTTATGAAAAAACTCTTAATGAAATGATGACAAAAATAAGTGGATTTACAGGTGTTAACAGACGTGGTAACATCTTCAAATTGATAACTGCACTTAAACAAATTTGCAACCACCCATATCAATTTTTAAAAACCGGTGGCAGCACAAAAGAGCTGTCCGGTAAGGCTGAAAAATGCGTTGATTTAGTTAATAGTATTATTGAAAATGGGGAAAAGACTCTTATATTTACACAATACAAAGAGATGGGAGATATATTAACACGAATTATCTCAGAGGAATGTGATACAGAACCTTCATTTTTCCATGGGTCATTAACAGTTTCTCAAAGAGAGGAATTAATTGATGATTTTCAAAATAATGATGATCGAAAAGTTATGATACTTTCCCTCAAAGCTGGGGGTACAGGTTTAAACCTAACAAGTGCAACAAATGTTATACACTATGATTTATGGTGGAATCCTGCCGTTGAAGATCAAGCGACTGACCGTACATACCGTATCGGGCAAGATAAGAATGTAATGGTACACAGACTTATTACACTTGGAACTTTTGAAGAAAAAATCGATGAAATGTTAAAATCCAAAAAAGAACTTGCAGATATGGCTGTATATGAAGGAGAAAAAATTATTACAGATCTTTCTGATGAAGAAATCTATGAAATATTTTCTCTTACATCAGGTGTATAAATATAAAAAACGAGGCGAGTTCAATTAAACTCGTCTCATTTTTATCAATATAGTTATTTAATTATTTATCCCAAAAATCTAAGCCAAATATAACCTGTACTCAAAATCAGAGATAAAAGCATTGCAACTACACCATACTTTAAACATTGCATAAAGTATATTTTATGTCCTTTTGCAGCTGCGGCCTCAGAAACAATTACATTTGCTGCAGCTCCAATTATTGTCATGTTTCCCCCTAGACATGCACCTAAAGATAAGCACCACCACATTGGTTCAGCAAAAGCAGCGCCGTGAGTTGCAGAAATATTTGCAATCATTGGAGTCATTGTTGCTGTATACGGAATATTATCAATAATACCTGACAAAATTCCGGAACCCCATAAGATTACTATTGAAGCAAGTGATTGAGAACCATGAGTAACTTCCAATAACCAGTTTGCCATTAATTGTATTCCACCGGCTTTTTCAAAGCCACCAATTATTACAAACAAACCTATAAAGAAAAATATTGTGTTCCACTCAACATCATTTAAAATATCAGATGGTTTTTCAAACAATAATAAGAAACTTGCACCAGCCATTGCACAAACACTTGTTTGTATGTGAGTAGCATCATGTGTAATAAAACCAAGTATTACAAGCGCTAATACGATTAAAGAACGTATCATAAGCGCTTTGTCTTTAATAGTATTAGAGTTATCAAGTTGTGCTACCAATGCCATTTTTTCAGGAGTTGTACGCAATTGTTTTCTAAACCAAAATGTCATGATACCAACAACGACAAGCAAAATAATTGCCGTAATGCGAATTTGCGACTGTTTGCGTGCATA
>JAKSUP010000269.1 GCA_024408905.1 bacterium | reverse complement strand
CAGTTTGAATTTCTCCTTCATTTTCAAAATTTATATTTTGACTTGCCTGACCTACCTTTGAGGGGGCAAGAGCAAAAACAAAGGGATAAAATTAAGCCGATACCATCAGTAATCTTCAAAGACTTTACGTTTACATTGAATCCGCAAACACAATGCATAAAATAATCTTCAAAAACTACGGATGATATCGGCTGAAATTTTCTAAACGCTTTTTATTAAGTTTTCAGTGCAGATTTTCCATCTGCAAGCATACTATATCACACTCTTTTTGGCTTGTCAATACCCCGAAAATGCAGTAAAATCAACGGCTTTTGGGCATTTGAAAGTTATATAGAGTTATGTAGAGTTATACAGTTACGTGTAGGGCACACGGGGACCAAAAAATTTAAAAATTCAAAAGTACTGTCCAATATTTCATTTTTTTAAAAAGAATTTAGCATTTTTTAATTAATTAGATAGAATGTAAAATAATGTTTCAATGCTTTCAAATACAATATTCGTTTATAAACACTATATTCTTATTAGAATAACGACAGTAATTAGTGCGCCAAAATAAGACAAAGTATATCTACTTAAAGAAATATTATTATGAGTTTCTGTAAGTATTCCAATTGCAGGTGTACTAGTCATACCGCCGGCTATAATGGTTGCCACAGAACGATCGTTAAAAAATATCTTATAGAAGATAGTACCTATTACTATCGGAATGATGCTCATTAATATTCCATATAAAATAATTTTTATGTCAAATTTGCCGTAAACTTGCATTCCTGACATAATACCGTTACCGACGAAAAATAAGCATAATCCCAGGCTTCTAAATGGAGTTAATTCTTTACTTAATAATGTCCTATGAAAACCAAAATCTATCATTTTAATAATGATTTATTTGGAAAATGTTTTTTTACAAATAAACCAATAACAATTCCAGAGCATAGTATTCCACCTGTATTACCTAATGAAAATTTTAGAATCTCAATATTACCAATTATTCCGCCCAATATTACGGTACATCCTATTTGAATCAGTCCGTTTAATGCAACTTCCTTTTTACAAATACCCTGTTTTGATTCCTTATTTAAACCAAATGAGTTTAATTTTCTTGCTGATATTTGCGCAAATAAGACTGTTGCTACAACACCAAAAATATATGTACAACCATAACCCAGTGTGGCTTCCTCTGAGATTATATTCTTTAATTCACATACGGCTGATAAACCCGGAGTTGTTGTTAATGCGCCACATAAAGTGCCCAAGAGTTTAGAAATTGATATGCTTTTATCAAATAAAGGAATTAATTTTATTGTAGCAAAAGCAGAGGAAACCATTAGCGAACCAATAAGCATTGCTTTAATGTCTTGCCACTTGCGAAAATCAAGAATATTTCCTGTAGAAATTCCAATTGCGGAGACAAATAACGCTGTCCCAAATGTTGAAAAAAATTTCATATATGATTTATATTCTTCTATATCAATAAAAGATTTGCATGTTGGTATTGCCACAAAAATCCAACCTGTAAAAACTGCTAAAATCAAAACACCAGACAAATCTAAAGAAATATTAAATAACTTTATTCGCCCCAAAAAATATCCAAGTATTATTACCAAAAAAGCTACTGAAATCGGGGAGAACAGACTACAAATCACCGTCATTGCTCATCACCGAACAACTGCAAATGTAAAGGTCTTATTTCGTCGCACATCATATTAATCTTGTCAATTTGTTTATCAATATGATAGTGTCCGCAGTACCAAACCTTGTAATCCAATTGTTTCTCAAGTTTACCCAACCATTCTTCAGTAGCTCTATCAATGTCCGGCTTGAACAATTTTTTTGATTTAGCTTTTCGAGGTTTTCTTTTAATTGCGGCATTCTGACGTGTCGACATAAACATCTCAGTAGGAAGATAATCAATCGGGCAAGTGTGAGTCATCATACCATAAATTTTATTGTCCTCTAAAGATAATTTCTCCTCAACTTTTGCCTTGATAGTATCGTCGGGCATTTCATCTTCCCAAAACGGTTTATCTTCCTCTAAACAACGCATCTTATCAACACTATGAGCACCGCCTACCACCATATACTTCTTGCCTTCAAAGTCATAAATTTCACCATCGATTGCGAAATAGATATTAGGATACTTTGGTTCGTAATAAACTTTTCCGCCGCAAAAGCTTCTAATTCCATATGTGCCTATATTCTGAGGGCGATTTTCTTTATTACCGTGCAGACAGAACAACGTAATATTAAGTTCTGAAATTTCCTTCTTGAGTTTATCATCCCTAACATCTTCATAATAATTAAATCCAGTATCCCC
>JAKSUP010000268.1 GCA_024408905.1 bacterium | reverse complement strand
GCGAAAGAACTTGAATCAAGAGGGCTGACGCCAAAAAAGGAACAAGCAGAAAAAATTGCAAAAGAACTTGCTAAAGGGAAAAATTTACGTTCTGCTTGCCAAGTAGCTAATTTAGGTGTATCATTATTATTGCTTGGATTAGTTATTCCAATTTTTACCAGACGTAGTACGAAGAAAAAACATGCCGAAGCTATTAAAATAGCGCAGGAAAACTCGTCGTCGGACATAAAAACGGGTAAGCAGACAGCCAACGAAAGCGTAGCGTAAAGCTGTCAAATTTAAACGGATAACAGACGACAAGGGATAAAATATATGCAAGTACAAAAAATTCAACAAGACAATCAAATCACAAAACAACAACCTCAATTCAAAAGTATTGATGGTTTTTTGAGGTATCTTGCCGTTAACCAAGCAGTTGGCGCAAACGGTGTTGATTTATGTTGTATGGTTACTCCAAGAACAGCTAGCGACATGATTAAACGTGGCCCTGTAGCAGGTATGGAAACATTACGTCGTGAATCAATGGGTACGGTCAACGATTCATTAATTGGCGTATATGGTGCCGTTGCCGGTATTATTGTTGGTTCAATAATGGGCATGAATAAAAAATACGGAAATAATACCGTCAATTTCAATGATATATTGGCAGCTCCTGAAACTCTGAATATTCTCGCAAAAAGAAAGACAACACAATTAGTTAATAAACAATCTAATGTCGAATATTTAAAAGAGGTTTTGAGAAATATGAAAGCATTCAATCCTAATGCTAAGTTTGTTGATGCAGAAGGATATGTAAGACTTTCAGATACATCCGTAGAAGAAATTGCCCAAATATTAGATGACGTTATACAAAATAAAGACATGACTTTAAAACAATGGACAAAGGGAAAAACAAATAACTCAATTCATGTTTTAATTAATAAAATAACAGAACAAACCGGTGCACAATCTGAATATGTAATAGATGTAGTTAGCCATGACGGAATTAAATACACAAGTACGTCAAATTTGGAAACTTTATTGAAAGACATCTTTAATGTTTCAAAAGCGTTTGAAAACCCTACTGTTAAAAAGACATTTGAAGAACAAATCAAAATTGGAAATGTCTCTATTAGAGATAATGTATTTATGAAAGCGTTGAACAAATTCAAGAACATCAAATCATACGCAGGGTTTGGTATTGCTGCTGCAGTCGGATTATCAGTTCAACCTATCAATATGTACTTAACAAAACGCAAAACAGGTTCAGATGGTTTTGTGGGCGTTGAAGGTCGTGAAAAAGACAAGAGTACCGGATTTTTCTTAACAAAAGTTGCCAGTGCTTTAGCATTCATGGGAATGGATTTATGGAGTTTGAACAACTTTAAAGGAAAACCCGTTTTATCACTATCCGGATTCATGGATAAAATGGCTTTCAAAGGTTTCTGGCCTACAATTAACCAATTAAAAGGTGTGTTTGGTATAACAATTATTTCAAGAATTTTCTCAGCTCGTGATAAAGATGAACTTAGAGAATCTCTAACTAAAGATACTTTAGGATTCTTTAGTTGGTTGATATTGGGCGATATTGTAAACAAAGCTACAGCAGAAATTATCGATAAATCTGTTATGAACAGAAACAGCGAAGTTGCTAAGAAAGGGTTCTGGAGTAGAATTTACAATTCTAAACTTAAAACCAGAGATGAAATTCTAATTGAAACATTACACAGCAAAGGTGTTTCTACAATAAAAGAAGAAGGTGGACAAAAAATCGCTAAGACATTTAAAGAAATGCTAAACGATCTTAAAACATCAGAAAAAATACCTGAAGAACTTAAAAAACTTACAAAGAAACGTCTTGGCGTTCTTAACAAAGCTCAATTAGCAGGTTACGCATTTTCTGCTTTAGTATTAGGATTAGGTATTCCTAACTTGAATATATGGATTACAAATACTCTTGATAAAAAGAAAAAAGCTAAACAAGCTGCCGAAGAACAAAAAGCTCAAGTGGCTATGGCATAAAATTAGAAAAGAAAGTGTCCAAAAACTATGAACACTTTCTTTTTTTATTCTGTAATATAATCTATATAATATTTATTATCGGTATCTATTTCCCCTCTCCGAGGGAGAGGGAATGTCTATACCTATAATAAATATTATGCAACATAGTGTAACTAAAAAGTCATCCTCTTTTTTGCTTTACATTTTCTCAATTCTTAGCATATTAATTACCGAATATTAACTTACGTTCTTTACATTTACACCTGTTCGGTTATGTTTTTTTCAGAGAACACCAATATCTCTTTCCATTTACCCCTGCTCTGTGTGTTTTTTCAGAGACCACCAATATCCCTTTACATTTACCCCTTCTCCGTTTG
>JAKSUP010000267.1 GCA_024408905.1 bacterium | reverse complement strand
TCGTACGAGCTGCTGTATACACTTCACATCCTATGATTGGCTTAATTCCTGCCTTATTACAAGCTTTGTAAAAGTCTATAACGCCAAACATCGCACCATGATCTGTTATTGCAAGAGCATTCATCCCCATATTTTTTGCTTGCTCCGCAATTTCAGATATGCGCGACATTCCATCTAATAAACTATATTCAGTATGTGTGTGTAAATGTACAAAACTCATAATTATTCCTTAATTGATTCCTTAAATGCTGCAAAAACAGTGTGCAAATCACCATTAAATTGTTCAACACCACTATTATCAAACTTAGTAGTGAAAGGCAAAGTGATTGCAATATCATCATAGGAAAGGTAGCAAACTGTCTTACCTGCCCAAATGACAGCAGTAAAACCTAAAAGGTGTTTCTTGACATCAACTTTGTCTAATAAAGCAACAAACTTTGTTCCTAAATCTTCTTTGTATTTAGCGTCTTTAGGACCATATAACTTTGTATCTCCGCTTTCATATAAAACCACTAAATCATCTAATGCATCAGGAGCGTCAACTGCTGGCATACCAGATTTAACCAAAAGATATCTTCCTTCAAAATGGAAATCATTAGGTAAGAAAACCATCTTGCCAACAAAGTTTGTGATTTGTCTCTTTTTAACTGTTTCTTTGTAGACGCCAACTTCTGCAACCTTAAAAGTTCTACCTAAATATTTACCATTGATAACGTTTCTAGAAACAACGCTTTCAATTTTCTTATATACTCCATCAGAATACACATTTTCTAAAGAAATCTTTTCAGCAGAGTCATATGTTGCTTCGCTAAATTCTGTATCTTTAAATAAATAAGCGTTAATAGCAGTGTAGGATGCTGAAATATAGTGTTTGAAATCAGGTCTCGCAATTCTTTTATTGATAATTGTAAAGACAAGCAAGATTACAATGCCGATACCTACAAATGCCCAAACAAGATATCTCATCCAGCCTAATGTATCAGGATTATTATCCGCGACAATAGCAAAAACTAAACACAACACGCAACAAGCAAAAATAATGCCCATCGCGATTCCTGCTCTTTTATTTGAATGTTTTTGAGAAGAAGCAATGACTTGACGTTCTTCTTCAACAAAATCGTAATATGATTTTTCGTTTTTATACTGTTTTAAATCTGTAAATGTAGAAGGTTTTTCTTCTTCTAAACTAAGTTCAGTGTTGTTATTTAAATTCTCTTCCATAAGCACCTCTCTAATTAATATAACATATTAAATTAGTTATGGTTATAGTTAGTTCGCTTTTTTGGAAATATGAGCTAAAGGACTATATAGAATTTGTAAACCAACGATTAAAAGCGCTCCGGAAGGTAACACGTATAAAGAGTTATAGGCCAATGATTCTACAAAAGTAATTGGTTGATAATAAATGACTCCTGATAGGGTGTGCGCTAACGTTCTAATAACTAAAACAATCAAAGAAATAATTATAAGCTCAATTCGAATGATTCCTTGTTTCTTATTATTAAATATAGATTTAGCAAGCAAGCCAAATAGAGATAACGAGCCAAAAGCTAAGAAATAATCAAACGGAAAAGTAACAAAACCATATGGATCAATTAAGCAATCTAACACTCCGAATATTAACCCACATGAAATCAAACCTTTAAACAATCCTTTTCTTAAACATAAGATAGCTAAAGGTATCATAACAAATGAAATTGAACCACCATTTTGTCCTATTTTTATCTTAAAAAACGGCATATCCAAAACAATAGCGGCAGCGACAAATATAGCTATCTCAACAATGTCTTTGATACCAAGACTATTCATGTCCATCACATTAATAAAAGAAGCAATTAAATTAACGGCAATTAATCCAATAATTGTAATGCAGGAATTTGTTATTTTGATTTCATCTCTACTTAATGAATATACGTTATGCATCACTTCTGGGATAACAACAAACGACACTAAAGATATAAGCAAAAACAAGAACGTTAAAGTACAATGCTTTTTATCAATAATTCCTAAAATTAACGCAGAAATAGAGAGTAAAACTCCTATAATTTCTAATAATAAAGTAACAATATATTTATTAATTACAAATAAATTAACACCACTTACTATGAATGTCGGAAAGATTAGCATCATGACAAACATAGCAAGAGAGATTATATGAAGATTTCTAATTCTCATAAAAAATTCCTCCCGCTAACGGAGGAAAAAATCTTCATTCCTACGCCAGCATTATCTGGATCAGGTAAGGTCGGCTCGAAGAAGAGTCCTCTCAGCCAGGTTCGCCTAGCTCCCGTAAACAATATATACCGAATATTTACTTTTGGATAGTCCAATCAATAGGACTTAATCCATTATTCTTTAAATATTAGTTTGCTAATCTAAAATGATTGTTTCCAAAACATACACCTTGATTAGC
>JAKSUP010000266.1 GCA_024408905.1 bacterium | reverse complement strand
ACGCGCACCATAAAAAACTCGTCCAGATTGCTTTGAAAAATACTGAGAAAATTCAGCTGCTCGCAGAGGGGATTATCCGTGTCCTGCGCCTCCTCCAACACGCGCTCGTTGAATTTCAGCCAGGAAAGCTCCCGGTTGGCATAGCAGTCAATGGGCTATTCCTGTTCTTCAAGTTCTCTCATGTCTTTATCTTTACTCATAGGTGTATGTTTCTCCAACGTAATGGCTGTCTGTATAATCTGTTAAGCTGATAAAAAACCTATTTTATGCTATCACTGTTTGCGCTCGCGTGCAACTCTGTTTTCAAAAAGCGGGACACCTAATTTTTCTAATTAGAAAACTTTGAAGCAAATCGGCCTCTATTGTCACATCGGAATCGCACCGTTAGTAAGTACCAGCCATTTAACGCTTATCCCTTTTTATTATGCATTCAAGGAATCATTTTACCTTTTTATGACACATTATTATCTTCAGCCTTTGCCATGGCAGGGATTGACAGTGTACATAGTTTTTGATTGCCAATGCTATAAAAGCACTGTATCCTGCATACAAGAGCATACAAATATAAATAATCTGATTGCTATGAGCGTGCTGCCAACCTAAAAACACGACAAAAGCAGAAATAAAAATTCCTAACCCAAAAAACAATTTTCCTTTTTTTGCCAGCCATATACCGGCATTGCTTTTCTTTCTTCTGCTATTCAACCAATAAAATATCCCAATGCTCGCATTTGCAAATCCATAAATTATCAGCCCCAACCAAGGGAAAATCAATTCCGATCCAGGAGACATCTGTTCCAATGTATAGAAAGACGCTGTCAAATCCGGGAATGGATATATGGCGGGAATGATCATGGCAAGATATCCTATCAAATGGTATGCCCAGGCATTTTTGGAGATATTCAAACAATATATGTAGAAATTCCCCATATACAAAACTCCGAGAAAGACAGTTATTGAAATAAGAGACCTAAGTACGCATGGTTTCCACGATATGGTTTCAGGGTGTAATAAACACAGAATAGTTTCAACAATATTTAATATGAAATTTGCGACTAAAAGTATCGATACAAATTTATGAGTTATTATGTTGTTTTTATCATAATTTTCCTTACAGAATTCGATTGAGTCTTTATATTTGCTTGTATCATTTTTTATAGTGTCTATGGAGTCGATAGTATCGCCGGATAACAGTTCTCGAGATACATCTCCAAATAGACTTCCGATCTTATCGTGCTTGGTTTGAAAAAAACCGGGTTTTACTTGTTGTATCAGATTTTCTCTTTTCAGGAAATCAATCCACTTATTATCGCTATTTAAAAAAGCCATGCTTTCTGCATATTTAAGATGATGTTTCTTATTGTCTGAAAGCAGCCGCAGTATGCTTAAATTTGCAATATAGTTGAAATTGTCATATTCGCTCAGTGTTGTTTTTATATATTCAGTAAAAAAATCGGTAAATTTAACATTAGAGTCAGGCACAATTTTTTTAAAAAGACCATTTTTGAGGTTGCTGTAGTTTAAAAACAGTTTATTTGCTATTTGGTATTCCACAAAGGAAATGGTGCCATCTTTCATTTGGTTAAACAGTTTTTCGATCCACCAGCTGGCCTCAGGGTCATTTTCATCATTGTCGTCTATATTTGAGGTTTTAAAGTTTAAGTGATCCTGAGAGAGCACATAAGTAGTAGTTTGTAAATCCGTGTTTTCGCTACAGGCTTCAATAAGCTTAGTTAATTTCGAAGATTCAACTGTCAGTATCAGTTTCAGCGTGCCCTGTTTATATTGTTTGACAATACTGCTGATGAAGGTCTTTAACGTTTCTTTAGGTACATCATCAAGTTGATCCATTATTAGCACTGTGAGAGGATTGCTTTTCTCATCAAGTTTTACTGTTGTAAAAGAATATTGAAATCTCTTGTTAATCACTTGGAACTGACTTTCATATTCGTTCATGATTTCACAGATTTCAGAAGGCGTCTTTTCTTTACAAAAACTATGGGCATTCATCATAAGATTCAGCAGTGTGCTTTTTCCGCAACCGCTTTCTCCTGTGAGAATCAGAACGTCATTTGACCTTAAAAGCTCCTTTATTTCTTCTATTTCATTCGCTCTTTCATAAAAATCAAATTTGACTTCTGGTTCCGCATGTTCGTTTTCATTATAAAAATTAGCAAAAACGCAAAAATTGCTTGAGAGTATCGTCTCTGTAAGCGTACTGCCTTCTTTATAACAACTGTAAGGCTCGTTTTTTGGAGGTGTTGGCTCAAACAAATTCTTTTCCTTTCGGGAAAAACAACAGGATAAAACAAGAGGTAGTATAAAAGCAATTACCGCTATAAAGATTCTGGTCAACGGATTATCGTCTAAAAACTTGAATTTCACTATTAGCAAGGGACTAAAAATTACAAATAGACTGTAGGG
>JAKSUP010000265.1 GCA_024408905.1 bacterium | reverse complement strand
ACCTTTTTAAAAGGTTCTTTTTTTGTGGTTTTTATATAAAACTTATTCTTATTTTTCTGGTAAAATATTGTTATGAAAGGGAGTATGGTATGCCAAAGACTTTAGTTTTAATTGATGGTCATGCTTTAGCTTATCGTCAATATTTTGCACTTGAACGAACCGGAATGAAAAATTCTCAAAACCAACCAACATGGGCAGTTTATGGATTTTTTAAATCAGTTTTTGATTTACTTGCTAAAATTAAGCCTGATTTTATTGCTGTTGCGTTTGATGTAAGCCGACATACCTTACACAGAACAGAAATGTATAGTGAGTATAAGGCTCAGCGTGAAGCTATGCCGGATACCTTACATTCTCAAATTGGTTTGATTATTGAAGGGTTACAAGCTTTTGATATTCCTATTTATACAAAAGAAGGTTATGAAGCTGATGATGTTATTGGCACAATTTCTCGTATGGCAACTGAAAACAACGCCGAAACTCTTATATTAACCGGCGACCAAGACAGTTTTCAGCTTGTTGATAAGGTGGGTAGTGTAAGAGTTTTAATCCCTTCAAAGGGCGAATTAATTGAATATGATTGGGATAAAGTCTATGAAAAATTAGGCGTTTATCCTAATCAGGTTATCGATTATAAGGGTTTGAGAGGGGATACATCAGATAACATTCCGGGGATAAAAGGAATTGGTGAGAAAACAGCACAGAAACTTTTATCAAGGTATCCGAATTTAGAAGCGTTGCTTGAAGATTGTGAAAATATTCCGGAAAACGCTGTGAGAGAAAAAATCTGTACACAAAAAGATGTTGCTATTATGTCAAAAGAACTTGCAACGATTATACGTGATGTTGATATTGATTTTGATGTGCAAAGAGCGTCTGTTACGCTCCCTCAAATCGATAAAGTGTCCGAATTTTTAAGAAAAATGCAGTTTTATACATTTATCAAAAATATTGATAAAATTTTGGCATCTTTTAATGGTGATGAAACTCCGGAGGTTGAAACATTGAGCCTGTTTGCTCAAACTTCTACAGAAAATTCAGTGCAGCAAAATTTATTTACGCAAGCAATCAAGGAAGCAGTGTCAGATGTTGAATTGGAGTTTGTTGAGGTTAATCGTGACAATCTTCAAACTGTGATTTCTGATATAAATAATTCAACAAGAATAGGTTTAAGAATTGCTTCAGAAAAGGGAAAAATCTCAAAAATAGCTATTTCAAACGGAAAGAACTACTATTTTTCTGATGAATTTATTGAAGATTTAAAACCAATATTAAGTAATGATGCGATTAAAAAAGTGCAATATGATGCAAAAGCTGATTTCCATATATTAAATGCAAACGGGTTGGAATTAAAAGGCTTTGAATATGATGTAATGCTTGCAAGTTATGTAAAGGATCCAAATCGTAAACACACACTTGATGCACAAAGTTTAGACTTTTTAAATCATATTATGTCTGATTCTGAAAATTTGATTAAACATCTTTGTGATGAAGCTTATGTTATTTATGAATTATATGCATATTGGAAAAAAACTCTGGACGAAAGAGAAACAAATATTTTAGAAAATATTGAGCTTCCTCTGACAAAAGTTTTGGCAAAAATGGAACAAACTGGTGTAGCTATTGATGTTAATTATTTAAACGAATTATCTTCTTATATGACGGAAAAATTGGCAGAATTAGAAGATTTAATTTATCAGCTTGCCGGTGAAACTTTTAATATAAATTCTCCTAAACAAGTTGCAGAAGTTTTGTTTGATAAACTGGATTTAAAATGTAAGAAAAAGAAAAAGCGTTCCACAAATGCAGAAGTTTTGGAAGAATTAGCTGAAGAATATGAAATTTGTCAGTATATTTTGGAACATAGAAAGTTTTCAAAACTAAAATCTACCTACACGGATTCTTTACCAAGTTTATTGAGCCCTAGTGATAATAGAATACATACAACATACAATCAGGCTTTGACTGTAACAGGAAGACTATCATCATCAAACCCTAATTTACAAAACATTCCTATAAGAACAGAAGAAGGAAATAAAATTAGAGCCGCATTTTGTGCTGAAGATAAAGAACATTGTAAAATAATGTCTGCTGATTATTCTCAAATTGAGCTTCGATTGTTAGCGCATGTATCAGGTGATAAAAATTTGATTGAAGCGTTTACAACAGGAGTTGATGTCCATACTGCCACAGCTTCAAAAGTCTTTGGAGTAAATGTGGACGAAGTTACAAAGGAAATGAGAAGAAAAGCGAAAGCAGTAAACTTTGGTATTGTGTACGGTCAATCCCGTTATGGTTTAGCGAAAAATCTCGGCATAACAAATGATGAGGCTCAAGAATTTATTGATAAGTATTTTGAACACTATCCTAAAGTAAAAGAATATATGACTCAAAAAATACAAGAAGTTAATGAAAACGGATTTGTAGAAACTATGTTGGGAAGAAAACGATATTTGTTTTCAGAATTATCA
>JAKSUP010000264.1 GCA_024408905.1 bacterium | reverse complement strand
ATGAAAATTACATAGATTCTTTAATAGAAAAATATTGGTTTTTAACAGATGAAATTAAACAAAAAGATATTTACTATCCATTAGAAGGATATTTACTTCCAGATACCTATAATTTTGATAGTGAAGATGTAAGTGTAAAAAATATTTTTTCTGTAATACTAGGATTTACAGAAAACTTTTTGAATGGATATAAAACTGAAATAGAAAATAATAATTTAACAGTACATCAAATATTAACTATGGCATCTTTAGCTGAACTTGAAGGTAAATCATTAGAGGATAGAAAAGAAATAATAGGTGTATTTTTCAATAGAATTTATAGTGGTATGAGTTTAGGAAGTGATGTTTCTACATATTATGCTTTTAAAGTAGATATGGGAGAAAGGGACTTGACAGCAAAAGAATTAAATACAAAAAATCCTTATAATACAAGGGGACCTGAAATGAGTGGAAAAATTCCAATAGGACCTATTTGTAATCCAAGTAAAACTGCTATAGAAGCAGCGATAGATTATAAAGAAACAGATGCATATTATTTTGTCGCTGATAAAAATGGAAAAGTATATTTTACAAAAAATAATAGTGATCATTTAAAAATGATAAGTAAATTGAAAAAAGAAGGATTATGGTATACTTATAAATAAAATTAGAAGATGTGTTTTAACACATCTTTTTTTTATCGAAAAATAAGACAAAATTGACAAAAAAAATGAATAGTGATAAAATTGTTATGTTAACCGATAACACGAAACTTTAAAATTTGAAGTGAGACAAGAATAGGAGGATAAAATGGAAAACTTCAAAGATCGGATTGTTTCGGATGTCTTAAAACTGGTAGCTGTTAAGTCACTTACTGGTGATTACGATGGCATAGCAAAATGTCAAGATGCAGTTAATGAAATTGCTGCAAAATTGGGATTTTTGTGCTCGTATCATGCAGACGGCAGAGTACTGGTTATAGAACCCAGAAACAAAACAAAGGATCCTGAACTTGGAATTGTTGTGCACTTAGATACAGTGCCTTACGATGAAAAGGAATGGAGTGGAAAACCATTAGGTGAAGTCAAAGATGGCCGTATCTATGGTAGAGGAGTGGTTGATGATAAAGCTGCAATTGTTCTTGCAATGTATGCAATGTATGAATGTGCAGACAAAATTAACCCCTCTTGGCAGATCATTGTGGGATCTGATGAAGAAGGTTCATGGATCGACATGCAAGAATATCTCGAAGAAGGTTGTATGCTTCCTAAGTTTTTGATCACTATAGATGGTGATGGAGTTCAAAATGGCTGCAGAGGCTATATGGATTTGGAACTCACTTTTAAACGGGGAACTAATACAAATCATATCACGGATTTAAGGGTCTGTAATGGAGCAAACAATGCAGTTCCTGGAAAAGCAATTATGAGATATGATGAAGCAATATTCGAGTTTAATGGCAAATCGGCTCATTCTTCAATTCCACATCTTGGGAAAAACGCACTTGTTAACTTGTTATATGAAATGTTTTATGCGGATTCTGAATTTACGGGATTGTTTAAATTGGCGGAAGACCTTAAGGATAATTATAATGCCCGGTGCATTGGGTTTAAAAATCATCCTGAAGTCATGGAAAATCAAGAAGTTGGATATACTAGCGTATGTATGACTAATTGCCGCTACAATGACGATACAATTACCGTTAACCTAAACATCAGATTTTCTCCTCAAGTAACAAAGGGAGAAATTAACAAAGCAATTGTAAAGATTTGCTCAAAATACAATTGTTCTTCTGATGTAAAAGAATTCAAAATGCCTGCATACATTTCTCCCAAAAGTAAAGAGATTACTCTGATGTTAGAGGCATATGAAGAAGTCCTTGGCAAAAAGACGGAATCAACCTTTGCTATGGGAAGTGGTTATAATTCGGCACTTCCGAATTGTGCAATTTTTGGCCCGAGATTTGCAGTAGAACACGATGAAGAAGATACCTGTCATTCGGTAGATGAAAACCGCAGTATCGAAGATACGTTTACATTTTACAAGATGCTTTGCGTATTTATCGAAAAGTACTATTCTTAAGATTCAATTGGTAAAATTGGAAAACAAACTGACGGACGAGGAATCGCTCGTCATTTTGTTTTTTTATTAATAAATATGACCAAAACTTGACATAATATATAAATATAGTGTATAATTATATTTAGATTAAATATTGCGATGAAGATGAAAGCTATCAAATCCAATTTTACAGAGAATAAACGCCAATGGCTGAGAGCGTTTAAAATAAAGGTTGATATGTGAAACACATTGGAGCAAACTTAAAGTGTTGTAAATATAGTATGCAGCATTTTATTTTAAAAGTGGGAAATTCTTTTATTCCTTGAAGAATTTTCAAATAGGGTGGCACCGCGGAAGTTATAAGCTTTCGTCCCTGTAACGAACGTTACAGAGACGATGGCTTTTTTGTTAAACAAAAAAACTTACGTCCCTATAAAAGAAAAAGAGAAAAAAATGAAAGGAA
>JAKSUP010000263.1 GCA_024408905.1 bacterium | reverse complement strand
CCAAAATAAAGATTACAACGAACAGAACATAAGCAAGTGCACAGGCTTTTCCTATGTCAAAATATTCAAATGCATATTTGTATATTGAATACACAATTACATTCGTCGAATCAAAAGGCCCACCTTCTGTCATCACATAAATCAAATCAAATACTTGGAATGATGATATTGCTGTTACTACAGTTACAAAATATGTTGTCGGCTTTAATAATGGTAAGGTTATGTTTTTCAATATTTGTAATGAACTTGCACCATCTATTTTTGCAGCTTCATACAAATCATTGTTAATTGTAGAAAGTCCGGTCAAAAATAACACAACATTATATCCGACAAGTTTCCAAACAGATATAAATATCAAAACCGGCATAGCAAGATGTGTATCAAATAACCACGTAGCATGTGTGTGCAAAATATTATTTACAAAACCGACATTCGGATCAAAAATCCAACTCCAAACAATAGCAATTACAACAGCCGGCGTTATAAACGGTATAAAATAAATGGTTTTAAAGCATTCAGCCCCTCGCAATTTTTGATTTAAAATATCTGCAATTGTTAACGGAATTATTACTGCAAAAAAAGTCGTAGATATGGCATACACAAGCGTATTTATAAATATTTGGAAAAATATTTTTTCACTAAATACAGCACGATAATTTTCTAATCCGACAAATTTTATTTCATTTAATAAATCCCACTCGGTAAAACTTAGTCCAAAAGAACAAAATATCGGGATAACGATAAATATTAAAGTACCAATGATTGCAGGTAAAGTAAAATAGACTCCCCAAGTATTTTTATTATCGTTTTTACAATTAGTTTTTACCATGATATCATCATTATATGGGTGTAAATGCTACTTGTAAATATTACTTATTTACGGCATTTACCATAAAGTTTTAAAAATAAGGATGGGATTATGATAGATTTATCAGCTTTTGGGAAAAATGATATAAGAGGAATTTATGGAGAAAATATAACCGAGGATTTGTTTTATTACACAGGTCGTGGGTTTGTCAAATATTTAGCAAAAGAAAGTGGAAAACAATATTCAGAAATCTGGGTATCTGTTTGTATGGATGCGAGATTACATTCTCCGGCATTATCAAAAGCATTAATCAACGGCATTTTATCAACAGGCGCAAATGTTGTTAATATGGGTTTGGCTCCGACTCCACTCGGATATTATTCGGAAGCCGTCGGATTACCACCTTATGTTACAAAATATACTTCTGTTACAGGCGCAATGATTATTACAGCAAGCCACAACCCAAGCCAATATAATGGCTTAAAAATGACATACGATAAACAATCTTTGAACGAAGAACAAATAAAACAGGTAAAAGCTTGTACGGAAGAAGAATACCAAATGCAAATGCCTTCTTCACCAAAGGGAATTTATACTGAATACGATTTAATTCCTGATTACATCGAAGCTATGTCAGAAAAATTTGGCAGAATAGGCGAAGGCATAAAGGTTGTTGTTGATAGTGCAAACGGCACAGGAGGTGTTGTTGCGCCAAAATTATACAGAGCCTTAGGCTGCGAAGTTATTGAACTATACTCCATGCCGGATGGAAGATTTCCACACCACCATCCAAACCCTAGTGATATAAGAACTTTAAAAGATATAAAAAATGCTGTTGTTGCAAACGGAGCTGATATCGGGATTGCGTTCGACGGAGATAGCGACAGAATCGGAGTAATAGATTCTGAAGGAAACTATTTAACAGGTGATAAACTTCTTTTAATATATGCTCAAGATACTATCAAAGAATATAATAAAAAAGATATTAAACCGTTTATAGTATCAGAAGTTAAGTGTTCACAAGTATTGTATGACACAATTGATGACCTTGGCGGCATTGCTGTTATGTGCAAAACAGGTCACGGCTATATTAAATCAAAGATGAAAGAGGTTGGGGCAGTTTTGGCAGGCGAAATGAGTGGACATACATTCTTTAAAGATCGTTACTATGGGTTTGATGATGCAGTATATGCCGGTTGTAGAATTATTGAAATCCTTTCTGAAAAGAAATATTACAATAAAAATTTCAAAATTTCTGATATGCTGGAACCTTTTAATAAAGTATACAGCTCTGATGAATACAGGCTATCTTGCCCTAATTCATTAAAAAAAGAAACATTAAAAGAATTTGAAGAAATTATTTCTAAAAATCCTGCCTTCTTTGGAGACAAGATAAAGGAAATTATCACGCTTGACGGCATGAGAATTGTATTTGAATGTGGTGGCTTTGCTCTTATAAGACAAAGCAACACAGAACCCGTATTTACACTGAGGTTTGAGGCTAAAGACAAGAATACTGCTCAAAAATACGAAGATTTGATGGTCAATAAACTTATGGAAATCATCAAAGAAAAAGCGCTCGTACAAGGGTAGGGTTATTAAGTCACTAAGATACTATGGCACTAAGGCAGTAAGGGTTTATTGTCATTGCGAACGTCCAAAGGTATTGTCGGTTGGGCATACTTGCCAAACAAATTAAAATTCCCTCTCCTGGGGAGAGGTC
>JAKSUP010000262.1 GCA_024408905.1 bacterium | reverse complement strand
TAATTATTGGAATAGATAATTCATTCTTATTATCTTGTATTTGATCTTTAAATGCTTCTGTAGCAAGTTTAAGAGTAATATGTCCAGAATTATCATTAGAAAAATCAATAGAATAAAATAACAATCTTGTAACAGCACCTTTTAGAACTCTAACATCATGAGAAAAGTTTGTAGCTAAATAGCTATAAACATCTTCATCAACATCATATTGATTTGGAGAAGAATTATTTTGTATTTCCATTTTTAAAATATTAATAGATGTTTCATACTCTGGCGCATCTATCGCTACATTTAAACCTTGATTAAATCTAGAAATAATTCTTTCTTCAAGTCCTTTAATATCAGAAGGAATTCTATCTGCAGTAATACAAATTTGTTTTTTATTGTTAATTAATTTATTAAATACCGTAATAAATCTAAATCATAAAATGATTCTTTAAATGAATCAAGTTTACCTTCTTTAGATGCTTTAGCAACACCCTCAACAAATTCTAATCCAGAAATAAAACCAATCTTCTTTTCAGGATATAAAGTTTTTACTTGATTACCAACAGCATTTAATAAGTGTGTTTTACCTAAACCAGCATTACCATATATGAACAAAGGATTATAAACTAATCCTAAATTAGTTGCGCATGTAAGAGCTGCTACCTGTGCTTGGGCATTTGATCTACCAACAACGAAAGCAGCAAAAGTTTGGTTAGGGTCTATCTCTCTAGAAATAAACTCATTTTCGAAGGATGTTTGTGCAACAGAGAAGTCATTTGTTTTATCTTGGTGATAAACCCTAACCTTCAACTTTTTACCTAAAACCTCTTCTAGACACGATTCAATAACAGCTAGATTTTGATTCATAATTGAATAGTTGATAAATGTTGGGGCACAAACACGAGCCTCATTATCACCCAATTCAACTAATTTTGACGAAAATAACGGAAAAATATTCTCGTCAACTTGACCAGAATCCCTTATTTTATCAAGGGTTTTCTTCCATAAATCGTTGTAATAATAATCAAAAGTTGTCATATATTCTTAAGAGGTAAGGTAATATTATCATTGACTTTTCCACATTTCAATACTAATTTTTAAAAAGTTTTCCACATTCCACATAAAACATCGATAAATACTGCCTATTTTAACGATTTATATCGACTTTTCCACACTTTTCCACAACTTTAATTTGTGGATAATATGTGGGTAACTTTTCCACTTTTTTCAAAATTGTTGAAATTGGTTATAAAAAACAAGTTATTAACATCTTTTCATATACAAGGAAGCCCAAAAACGCCCTAATTTAAGCCAAAATTTAGTGTTTTCCACTTTTCAACAGTACGTTAATAAAGCAGATATTCGTATGTGGAAGATTGAGAAAACACACTATATAATAACGTGACTTATCAACAAATTATTATATTTTGTACATAATATATAATAAAAACATGAGAAAAACCGAAAAGTGCATTATTACTAATATTTGCTTAATATATAAGGGTAGCAAGATATTGGTCGTTGATAGAAAAAAGAAAGATTGGCCAGGACTAACCCTTCCAGGAGGCCACGTAGAGAAAAACGAGGATTTTAATCAATCTGTAATTAGAGAGGTAAAAGAAGAAACCGGCCTAACCATCAAAAATCCATTTCTTTGTGGAATAGAAGAATTCAAAACAAAGAAAGAAGATAGATATATTATGTTGTTCTACAAAACTAATAAGTTTTCTGGAAAACTAAGATCATCAAAAGAAGGAGAAGTGTTTTGGGTAGACAAAAAAGATTTGAATAAATATAAGTTATCATTAGATTTGTTAAGAATAATAAAAGTAATGGAATCAAAAACAAAAAGTGAAATAATATATTATTCTGAAAATAAAAAATGGAAATCAAAAATCGTTTAATTAATGAAAGGAAAAAAATATGTACAAGACAACTGAGCTATTAAATTTAGAACATACAATCGCAAAAAAATATTTATCACAACAAGAATATCCTTGGACTACAATTACAAAAATTAAAGATATTATTTTAGAATTAATTAATAACTTAAATAAAGAAGAATACAAACAAATAAAAGAAAATGTTTGGGTTCATAAAACTGCAAAAATTTTTGATAGTGCATATATTGATGGTCCAACAATAATTGGGGCAAACACCGAAGTAAGACACTGTGCGTTTATTAGAGGAAGCGCGTTAATAGGTGAAGGGTGTGTAATCGGAAATTCGTGCGAAATAAAAAACGCTATTATTTTTGATGGAGCACAAGTCCCACATTACAACTATGTTGGAGATTCTATACTTGGATATAAAGCGCATATGGGAGCTGGATCGATTACCTCAAACCTAAGATCAGATAAGAATTTGATAAAAATACATGACGACCAAATCATTGAGACAGGCCTAAAGAAAATGGGCGCAATAATAGGTGATGAAGCCGAGATTGGATGTAATGCAGTATTAAATCCAGGATGCATTATTGGTAGAAACGCCATGGTATATCCAACGTCTTGTGTTATTGGTGTAGTAGAAGAGAACAAAATACATACAAATACAGGTAAAATATTACCAAGGAAATAATCATTG
>JAKSUP010000261.1 GCA_024408905.1 bacterium | reverse complement strand
GTTTTTTTGTTAACTTTTTTTAATGTTTATGGTTGAAAATGGTTATTCAATATGATATAATCTATATTGTATATTATATATAAATATTAATTATAGTATATTTTGCTTTATCTTTAATTTTCCGAGGTGATTTAAATTGGCAAATAATTCTTTGGAAAGCATTTGGGAAGCCGTTTGTGTTGAATGTAAAAAAACAATTTCCGATGTTGTTTTTGACTGTTTTTTTAAAGATTTAAAACCAATTAGTATAGAAGACGGTAATTTTGTTTTAGGTCACAGTAACGAATATATGTGCAATATAATAGAACAAAATTACAGCGAATTATTATCAAATGTTATTAAGACGGTTATGGGTATTCCTCTCGTTCCGAAGGTTATATACAGGGACGAAGAAAAGGCAATAAGTGATGTTGAAAATTTCAGTTCCGGATTGACGTTTGAAAAATTCTTTACATTTGATAATTTTATTGTCGGCTCGTCAAACCGTTTTGCTCAGGCAGCAGCTTTTGCCGTTGCAGAAAATCCGGGACTTATAAAATACAATCCCCTTATTATTTACGGACCGTCAGGTGTCGGAAAAACGCATCTTTTACTTGCAATAAAAAATCATATCCAAAATCTGCATCCCTCTATGAAAATTGAGTATACAAGAGGTGAGGGATTTACAAATCAACTTATTCAGGCACTTCAAGAGGGAAGATTGGGACTTGGCACAATAGATGACTTCCGTACAAAATTCAGAAATACAGATGTTCTTTTGGTAGATGATATTCACTTTATTGCCGGTAAAGAACAAACCCAGGAAGAATTTTTTAATACCTTTAATACCCTTTATCAAAACAATAAACAAATCGTTGTTACTCTTGACCGTCCTTTAAAAGAAATAAAAACCTTGGATGACAGAATACGTTCAAGATTTGCAAGTGGTCTTTTTGCCGATATTACTCCTCCCGATTTTGAAACAAGAGTTGGTATAATAAAACAAAAAGCAGAACAGAACGGAATAAATCTTGAAGAAAATCTTGTTTATTATATAGCAGAGCATATTAAGGTAAATACAAGGCAAATAGAGGGAGTTATAAAAAAATTACAGGCATACATAAATATCCAAAATAAAACTCCCAATATATCCATTGTTCAGACATTTATTAAAGATGTAATTAATGACAGTCAGCCGGAGCCTATAAAAATTGAAAAGATTATTGAAGAGGTTGCAAGGTCTTATAATGTATCGGAAAGTGATATTCTTTCCAATCGCAGAACCGCTTCTTTGGCTCTTGCAAGACAAGTTGCCATGTATATAGCAAGAGAAACAACCGAAATGTCATACAAGGCAATCGGCGAGAGCTTCGGAAAAGACCATTCCACAGTTCTTTATAATGTAAACCGTATTGAAGAATTTTTAAGCGACAAACCATACGAAAAAGAACTTGTTGACGATATTATTAAAAATTTAAAAGGTTCTTCCGAAAAATAAAGTTATCAACAATTTAAGTGTTAATTACCGAAAAATTTTTAACATCAATGTTAATAACAAAAAAATTTAAAATTTATCCAATTTTTATAAACTTTTTATTCAACATAAAATTATTGGTATTTTTAAGCAATTTTTAATCTTTTAACCTTTTCAACCGCACTTATTATTACTGTTATTTTTTAAATTTTATTATGTAAAGGATTTGAAAAAAATGAAATTCACAGCCGAAAGAGTAACCTTTCTTGATGCAGTATTAAAACTCCAAAAAGTTGTTAATTCAAAAACATCAATGCCCGTTCTTGAAGGAATATTAATTTCCGCAGAAGAAGGCAAAATAACACTCGCAGCATATAATCTTGAAATGGGAATGAAAAAAGAAATGTATGCAAAATGTGAAGAAACGGGAGATATTGTAATAAATGCAAGACTTCTTTCAGAAATTCTTCGCAGAATGGCAGGAATTTCAGTTGAAATTGAATGTGATGACCGTCTTATGTGTCACATAAGCAGTAACGAAGCAACATTTGATATTATGGGTATGGCGGCTTCAGATTTTCCGGAAATGCCTTCTGTTTCAGACGGAACAAAGATAAGCATTGACGGTAAGCTTTTCTGCGAAATGGTTAAAGGAACGGGATTTGCGGTTTCTCAAATTGAGGGAACAAGACCCATTTTAACGGGAATTAACATTTCAGTTAAAGATAATATTTTGCAGTTTGTCGGAATAGACGGTTACAGACTTGCAATAAGACGTCAAAAAATATCAAATATAGATGATATTGAATTTACCGTTTCGGGAAAAGCAATTAACGAAGTTGTAAAGCTTATTGACGAAGAAACTGAAAAAATTGATATTATTGTAGGAAAAAGACTTATTTCTTTTAATATCGGTGGATATATTTTCATTTCCCGTTTACTTGAAGGTGAATTTGTAAACTTTGAGAAAATAATTCCCGAAACATCTAAACAGAAAATGACTGTAAACTGTCACGATATTATAGAATCTGTCGAAAGAGTATCACTTCTCATTAACGATATTTTTTCAACTCCGATAAGATGTTCACTTAGTTCAGATAATCTTATGTTAAACTGTGCCACAACCTTAGGCAGAGC
>JAKSUP010000260.1 GCA_024408905.1 bacterium | reverse complement strand
CCCTAATAAAGGGATAAAACGTGTAATACCGGCACATTATGATGAAGTGCAAAAGATGTTGCCACATTATCATATTGATAAATTATGGTCTTCAGGCAAAGGAACGGGTACAACAGCTGTTCAAGAGGTAGTATCCAGAAGCCTTTCAAATCCCAGAACAGCAGGCCGTGTAACATTAGATGCATCTTGTATAGACGGAAAAACTTCTCCGGCAGGATTTTATTACAAATTAGGTTTTAGGTTTAAGCAACCGAATTTGAATAAAGAATTGGAAGAATGGTTATCAAAGGGTGGAAGGAAAGAAAATGCTCCATTTATAACAGGAACTATGTATCTTCCACAAGAGAATATTGAACAATGCCTTAAATATGGGAAACCATAATCCTGGCAATTTGTTCAATAACTCCGGCTTAAAATTTTTATTAAACTGTTTCTTCTTTTTTATCAAGCATTTCGTGAAGTTTAGACATTATTTCTTCGCTTTTTTCTTCTGCGCTTGAAACGATATCATCAGCTTTTTTTCTGATATCTTTTACTGTTTCATCTGTTCTTTTTGCGAAATCTGATGCCATATCACCAAGCATTTCTCTAGTTTCTTCGCCTGATTTTGGTGCTAAAAGAATACCTGCAACTGCACCTATTGTTGCACCGATTGCAAAACCTGCTAAAAATTTTCCTACTGACATATTTAATTCTCCTTTTGTTTGTAGTTTAACTTGTGAGTAAATTTATTAAATTGTTATATTTACTACTCGTTTTGGTTATTATTTTTTTGCAAAGAATTTGAATGCTGTGCAAAGTCCCGTAAAGAATCCTTTGGTAGCTTTACCTGTAAGAGAAGTAAGTTTTCCAAGAATTTTAAACGGCGTTTTTGACATAAATTCTTTTACTTTTTTTAGACCGTCATCTGTTTTAACAATAATTCCGGTTACGATTTCAACAGATTTATTAACATTTTTCAATGTAGGTTCAAGCTCTGTTTTAACTATTGTTGTCGTTTCGTCTATGTTTTTTGTGAGCTTTGATAAATCAAATAACAATTTAACAAGCATAACTCCGACAAGTATAACAATAACGCCTGTTGCGTATGATAAAAATGTCAAACCGTGATATAGTTGTGTGTTATCCATATTTTTACCTCACCTTAGTTAAAATCGTAGTCTTGTGTTGATTCTAGTTCTTTGGCTTTTCTTAATTTTTTATTTTTAAGCATATTGCCAAATCTTTTATATTGTTTTTCCAATTTGTATTTAATTAGGTCAATTGATTCAAGAGCTTGTTTTTTTGCTTCATTGATTTCAGGTGAATGTTTTTCGGCTAAGTCGCAAACGGTGTCTTTAACTTTTTTTCTCATTTCTTCCCCCGGACATGGTGCATAAAGAACGCCGCCTATTATTCCTCCGATTACACCTGCGATAAGCCCTATGCCAAAACCTATTTCAGATTTTTCTTTTTCCATATTTGACCTCTTTCTTTTATTTTTGTTAATTTTTGCTTTAATTATACAATAATTTCAATCAGCTTTAAACCCTTGCCAATTATTTTCAGGGCTTTAGAACGTCTGATTTTATTAATTAGTTTTATATTTAGTTTCCATAATAAAACCGAAGTTAATATTTTTATTATGAACCGAATCGTTGCATCTTCTTGCTTCTCTTTGATTTTATCAGCGTACATTTGAGTTAATTCGCTTATTTGCTCGGATATTTTTCTTGATAAATCGCAAATGTCTTTAAGCCCGGGCTTTGCTGAAGTGATTTTTTCGTCCAAATCTATTATGATTCTATCAAGTCGCAACAAATTCTGTATTACGTATACCGTAATAATAATTTCTGCTATAAATACTACTGATATTAAGATTGTGTAAAGCATAACATCCGATTATTTTTGTACTATGATATGATTATATTTTATTATCCAAAAAAAATGAATACGCTTGGAGGATTATATTTTGAAAAAAATGCTGTTTTATTTATCATTAATAGTTGCAAGAATGTGTTATTTTGCACTTCAAGTTACAAAATTATCCTCAGGAACTGCTTTTATCGGTTTAATTGTTCTAAAAATATGCCCTGATTTTTTGAAATATGCAAATAAGTATGTAACAAAATCAAAAATCAATATTACAGGAACAAACGGAAAAACTACAACATCTGCAATTACAGCGCATGTTTTGAAAAAATTAAATAAAGACATAATTTATAATTCAACAGGGGCTAATATGTTGACCGGTGTTGTAAATTCAATGTCTTTGCAAATAAATCCTTTTAAACCATCTGAATATTCTGTTATTGAAGCAGATGAAGCTCATTTGGGAAAAATTTATGACAAATTTTCGGCAGACTATCTACTTGTAACAAACCTTTTTGAGGATCAGCTTGATAGATATGGAAGCCTTGAAAACACAAGAAATCTAATACAAAAGGCTATTGATAAAAATCCGGATTTGCAATTAATTTTGAATGCCGATGATCCTTTTATTGTAACAATGAAATCAAATAAAGAACCTGTATTTTATGGTGTCGAAAGTGTTACTTATGATGAAGGGGTAAATTTTACTGATTCAACTAATCTTAATAATAATATTAATACTGT
>JAKSUP010000026.1 GCA_024408905.1 bacterium | reverse complement strand
ATGGTCATTAATATTTAAAATACTCTTTCTGGCATCATCGACAAAGAAGTTTATGCTAAATAAGTCATTTGCAGAATTAAAAGACGCTTTTTTATATCGTTTCGATAAATGGTCATAATATATATTATGTAAGAAGGTGCATAAATTCAACTTATCCATTAATTTATACCTAAAAGATTGCTTAAATTTAGCATAATTAATCGTATTTTTATTAAAATATCTTCGAATACGCTTATCTTTTAGTAATTTTTTAATGTCATCGTTAATATAATTGTTAGAATAATGTTTTGATAAATTATTTATGAGTATATAGTTTACAAAATCATGGATTTTATATTCTTTATCTACAAATTTATAATTATCACCAAATTTTAAATCTAATAATTCTGATATATTAATCCTGTCTTTTGTTGATGGCATTGTGAAATGTTTTGCCAAAAATCTTTTAATTTTCCAATATGTATCAAAGCAATCAAATATTCTGGGTACGATTCTTGAAAACATTTCTTGTGGTGTAATTATAGTTTTTAATAACGGAGAAATTTTTACTAATTCAGAATTTATATCTAAACAATCTATTTGTATATGCGATACAATTTCATCTTCTATCGTTTCGGTATTTACCAATAATTCTTCATTCTCATTTATGGTATTATTGGTATGTATCGTTTCGATATTATGAAATTTATTTGATAATTTTTTCTTTTTAAAAATTTTAAAAAATTTTTTTAAAATATTTTTTTCTGATAAATATTTCTGATTCGAATTAATAATATAGGTCATAATAGCCTTTGTATTATATCCGATGCCATAACATACATCCAATATTTTAATGTTAGGTACAGTATTAAGCTTCTCTGCTATACCTGACGGTAAAACAAATTTATCCCACGCCTCGCTCAGAGCGCCGAATTTGGAGTGATAAACGTCGTTATCTGCGTATGAATAAAGGCCTACAGACCCATCTTGTGTATAATAAAATTCATAATCCCTCATTCCTGTATTATAGCAAGGATAAGTGTTTAAGGCAAGTTTTGACTTATGTTAAAAATAAGGTATATAATATATATAAGTTAGCTGGAGAATATAATGAAACTTTTTAAAAACGCATTTCTTATACTATTTATACTTGTTTTAACTGTCAAAATGGTAGATGCAGCACAGTTACAGCCTGTTTCTTCTAATGTAACATTACCGAAAAAATATACTCATGAATATATTGATAGTCTTAGTGATGAATATAAAAAAGTTACTAATGAGCAAATATTTCATGTTGCACTTGATATGATGAAAGGTACAACAGCAGATTATTCAAGAAAGGCAATTTTAGGATATAACAAATCACAATATCCTATGAAAATAGAGTTTAAAGATCTGTCAGAACTTAATCAATCATATTCAACATTTGACGCAGTTGGGTGGAAGAAAAAAAACAAGTTGTATATCTACATAAATCCTAAACATAAAGATGCGCCACCTGCTGCATTGGCTGCTTTATTAGCGCATGAAGCATTACATCAAGATGAATATAATTCTTTAAGCGAAGAAACCTATGCTTGGACGATGGAGGCGACTGTTTGGTGTGAAATGCTTAAACAATACCCTGAATCTAACAATTTGGAATCTTCTTTGGTTACAAGAGAAAATATTCTTAAGCAATTATTAGAAAAAGGAAATTATTCTGATAAATATATAAAAAAGACTGTATATGCCAATGAAGGTTATAAGAATTTACCTTTAACCTCTCCCGGTTTTTCAAATCAATAATTATTTTTGTTGTCATGGTATATCATTATAAAGTATATTGATATGGGATTATTATTGATGTTAAATTGTTATTATGAGAGCAAAAAAAATAATAATACCATTACTTTTAGTCTTAATTCTCGTTATTTTTAATAACGTTTTTATGGATAATTTTTCTAAAACAAATCTCTATTTTGCGACTCAATCTTTGGACAATAATGAGATGGCACAACCAAGTAAACTGTTTGATAAGACTTGGAAGGCAATACACCACGATTATTATGACGAAACTTTTAATCATCAAGATTGGTCATATTGGAAAAACAGATATCAGTATAAAATTAAGACCGATGATGATGCAAAAGTTGCAATTGATACAATGGTAGCGAGTCTTAATGAGCCTTATACCAGGTTTATGAGTAAAAAAGACTTTGAAGAGTTATCTACATCAATTACATCAAAAATATATGGAATTGGGGTAAATATTTATTCAAATGCCGGTAAAGTTGTTATTTTTAATGTAATACCTTCTACTCCTGCTGATTTTGCTCAACTAAAACAAGGTGATATAATTACTGCAATAGACGATAAAGATACTAATGGTATGAATATTAGTGAAGTTGCATCACTTGTGCGTGGTCCGGAAAATAGTGTTGTACAACTAACTGTATTGCGTGATGGTAAGAAAATTACAAAAAAAATTAAACGTAAAGAAATCAAAATTAAAAATGTAAAAAGTTCCGTTTTAGATAACCATATTGGATACATCCAAATTATAAGTTTTATGGGGGAAACAACTCCAAATGAGTTCATAGAAGCATTAGAAAATACAAAGGATACAGATTCTTTGATTATTGATCTTAGAGGGAATACCGGTGGATTATTAAATAATGCTGTTTTTATAGCAAATATGTTTATAAAAAATGGGGAAATAGTTGAAATTATATATAGAAATGGTTTAAAAAAAGCTATTGAAGCAAAACCTTTGCAAAAAACATTAGATAAGCCGATAGTAATCCTTGTTAACGGTGCAAGTGCGAGCGCAAGTGAAATCCTTTCCGGTGCGCTCAGAGATTATAAACGGGCAACACTTGTTGGTAAAAAGACCTTTGGCAAAGGACTTGTTCAAAGAGTTATACCTATGCCGAATAAAACAGGTTTGAATGTTACAATAGCACGCTATTTAACTCCTAATGGTACTGATATCCATAAGCTAGGGATAAAACCTGATGTTGAAATCGGCAATGACTTTGATTTTTACATAAATAATTTAAAAAAAGATGTTCAACTAGAAAAAGCTAAAGAGATTTTATCTAATTCAAACTAGATATTAATTCTTTGGTCTGAATTCTGACTTCTTTATCAATTTCAAAGATTTCATCAATAGTTGGGGTAGTGATTTTCGTGTGTTTTTCAAGCATTTTCTCAGTTATATCAATGATATCAAACAAACGTATTTTATTTTCTAAGAATGCAAATACAGCTTCTTCATTAGCTGCATTCATACAAACAGGAACAGAACCACCTTCTTTGCCTGAGTTATAAGCGATATGAAGTGCTTTAAATTTGTTCCAATCGGGTTCTTCAAAGTCTAATCTTGCGATTTCTGAGAAACTGAAACTCTTAGATTTTATACCTTCAAAACGCTCAGGATAAGTAATAGCATACTGTATTGGAATATGCATACTAGGTAAACCAAGTTGCGCAATAACACTTCCGTCTTTATATTCTATTGCAGAGTGGACTATACTCTGTGGATGTACGACAACATCAATTTTGTCATAAGGCATTCCGAATAAATGATGTGCTTCAATCACTTCCAGTCCCTTATTCATTAAAGTTGCACTATCTACTGTTATTTTACGCCCCATATTCCATCTTGGATGTGCTAAAGCTTCTGATACGGTTGCATTCTTCATATCATTAACAGTTTTATGTAAGAATGGCCCACCAGATGCTGTTATAATAAGCTTTTCAACTTGAGAAATATCCTTTATACATTGATGTATTGCACAGTGTTCGCTATCCACAGGAACAATCTTTACTCCCCTTTTCTTAGCAAGAGGCATAACAATATCTCCTGCCATAACAAGAGTTTCTTTATTAGCTAATGCAATATCAATACCATTGTTTATAGCCGTTATAGTCGGTTTTAAGCCAATTTTTCCGGATACGGCTACCAAAATAATATCGTTTGTTTTGTCTGAGCAAATTTCCTCAAAGGTAATTGTTTTTGCACCTACAATATTTTCAGGATGTGATGCACATGCATATTTTGGCTTAAATTTTTGTATTTGTTCATTTAATAATTCTGTATTAGAACCGGCAGCAAGAGCAATTATCTCGAATTTATCGGGTAATTTTTCTATAACTTCTAAAGCTTGTCTCCCAATTGAACCGGTAGAACCTAATATACTAATACGTCTTTTCATAAGAAATATTATAACTCAAAATATTATTTGTTAAATATAGCAAAAAAAATTTTTAGAGGTTTTAATCACTATAAGTAGATAAAATAAGGAGTTCTCATGCAAGTTCAAAGAATTAATAGTACACAGTACAATACAAATTTCGGCAGAATAAAAGTAAACAATGTACCTAAAAGGGTTGATAATATGAAAAGAGTCTTGATACTCTCAGGTCCGTCAGGAGTGGGAAAAGATACTGTTCTTAATGCATTTATAGACTCGACTAAAGCAATTGGGGAAAAACCTTTTGCGCAGAAAGTTGTTACAAGCACAACAAGAGCACCAAGACCTGGGGAAATCGATGGTGTGCATTATAATTTTAGAACTCCTGATGAGTTTAAAAAAGTCATAGCTAGAGGTGATTCAATCGAATATACAGAAGTTTATAAAGATACTTTTTATGGCTCTGATATAAATGCAGTTAATAAAACCCTGGAAAAAGCTGATAATGCAGTTTTGGTCATTGATGTAGATGGCGCACAAAAAGCAAAAAAAGTTTTGAAAGAAAAAGGTTATAACGTAGCAGCAATATTTTTAGAACCTGAAAGCATGGAACTGCTTGAATCACGTTTAAGAGGTCGTGGAACTGAAGCAGAAGCGAAGATTCTTGAACGCTTGGGTAAGGCAAAGTCAGAAATCGAAATTGCTCACAAATGTGGTACTTATGATGCATTTGTTGAAAATAATAAAAATGGCGTGCCTGAAAACGTTGAAGATTTTAAAAATATTTTATTGTAATTAAAATTATATTTTTATTTTCATAAATGGTTATATAAAACGAGTTTTAATGACTCGTTTTATTTTACAAAAAAGTTTGGTAAGATTGTCTTGCTCGCTCATGTTTAATGGCAATGAACACTAGATTTGATAATTAATAACGGTATGTGATTGCGCCATGTATTTGTAGCAACAATTGTAGTCTTCGTTATTTCAGCACTTTTGGCACATTGGTTTAGAACCAAAAAAGCTCGTAGTTAAAATGAAAATGTGTATGTTTGTCCCCCCCTCGTTACTGTAAAATTGAGAGGTTTTGGCGCATTTTTGTATTTTAAAACCAAAATTCTCATTTTATGATTGGCAGGTAAATTGTAATTTTCGGGTAACAGATGCGCATACCTCACAGATTCTTTTGTTAAATTTACGGTTCTGACCATATTAGGTACGCATCCGATAAGAGATAACCCACAAGTGCAAATTACTGCAGGTGGAAATGAGCCAAAGAAATCCAAAACATTTAAACGATCTATGTCAACAAAAGCATCGGCTTCAACATCTTTTATACTTGCTAATTTTTCAGATGTAACTTTGTCAATATTTATCGGCGATTCAGCCTCATTATGAAGAACATATTCGAAAGCATGCACGTATTTATTTTCTTTATTTTTTAACCTGTATTCTTTTTGAATAATTTTAACCTGAGCTTCTGTATTTGAATATGTTTTAGTGTCAACACATGTTAAATTAATTGGTTCATTATCTTCTGTATAAGGAATTGCAGAATTTTTCTTCGAAAATTTAGAGATTCTCGCATTCACCTTTCCGACTCCATTTTTTAAAGGTTTTATATAATCAGGCAGAACAAATAAACCATCAAGGGCGCCAGAGCGCGCGCAATCAACAAAATCAAATTTGTATTCTTTTAATGCTTCCTCGTCATTAATAGCTTTGTATTCATAACCACGAGACTTCAATAAATCCGTAATACTATTATTATGTTCAGCATAAGGCGTATCTGCAACTATATACAAATCGGTATTATCATTCGCGGCATATACTCTTAAATACACATGCTCATTATTATTTGACCAGTAATATGTATTTGTACTGTTTAATTTAATTATATTTCTTTCTCCCTCGACAGCTGCATCAATAAGAGGAAGAATTTCCGATAATTTTTTATTCAGAATCGTGTATCCTTGATAACTTTTAATTATATCTTCTGCGCTTGCGCTATGTGTAGTAACAGCAAATATAATTAAAGTGAACAAAAATGATAATATTTTTTTCATAAAGTACTCCTTGTATCAATACAAAATTCAAATAGATTTATTATTTTATAAGTCCATCAAGCAACTGTCTTTGAATTCCTTTGTAATCTTTTTTCATTGTCATCGAATTATCATTGCCTATGACCATTGTGTTTCTGTCTTTTAAATCATATTGAGTCCACTGTGCAAAATCAGTACTTGGATTACCTGTTCTTGCAAAATTTACCCAAGCGTTAGAAAGATTTTTTGCAAGCTCTTTATCAACAGAACCGTATTCTTTATAGTTTAAATTATAAAATACGTACGGTAATTCAGCTGCGTGAGCTGCACCTCTCCAATCATTTATGTCGCATCTTTTTTCATAATAATATATATAAGTTTTGCCTTTGCCATTTGCTTTGATATGAGATTCAGCTGTTTTAATACTTGGCATTCTGAACCATAAATCGCTCCCGAGTTCGGTATTTTTCCAAATATCTTTGTATTTTTCACTGTATTTATCATTATCCGTAGTAATTACTGACATATATTTGTTTCGTAGATTTTTATCGGCTAATTGAGCCCTTGCTTTTATATACAAAGAATATGTTTCAAAATTTTTGTCTAAAGTATCCTGTTGCATTTCAAGTATCCAATACCTAAACTCATCAGCATTAGTTCCTATCATCAAATCTACATCTTTTGACAAACCGTTTTCTAAGACTTTATAAGGATTTTCAGCAATAATACTTCCACTTCCTTTTAAAGGCATATTGTTAAGATAGCCAACTCCGGAAACTCCTTCGACTACCACATTTTTTGAAGGTTGTTTCATAGCATCAACGATTTGTTTTTCGTTGAGTTTCATTAGATCATCCATATTTTTTGAACCGGTAGCATCTAAAAAGGCTTTTGCTTGTCCTTTTGCTTTAAAATCAGCAAGTGATGAAGTTAAATTTAATGTTCCTGATTGTGCAATAACCCTTTTAAACAAACCTTGAGCATCATCTAAAGTCATTAAAATACTAACTATACCACCCCCGGCTGATTCTCCGAAAATAGTTATATTATTAGGATCCCCTCCAAATTTTTCTATATTTTGATTAACCCATTTTAATCCCATAATACAATCAAGGATTCCAAGATAAGGTGCATCTTTAAAATTTTCGCCCCCCGTAATGTCACTAAAATCACTAAATCCCATTAAATTAACTCTGTAATCTATTGAAACAACAATAATATCTTTGTATTCATTTACGAGATATTGTGCATCATATATTGAATATGGAATACCTTCCCAACCGTAAGCCCCACCATGAAAGTAAACCATAACAGGCTTATTTTTACCTTTTAAATCACTTGTCCAAATATTTAATTTTAAACAATCTTCGCTTGTTTTAAATTCTTCAAAGTCATATGGGGAATTGTTTTGAAGGGCTAATGTATTATATTTAAAAGCAAAATGAGGTTTGTTGCTTTTAGGTGCTTCTAAAGGTGCTTTCCATCTTAAATCTCCTACTGGTTTTTGGGCATAAGGAATACCTTTAAATGCAAGAACATCAGTTTTGTCTGCATTTTTACCCATAAATATTCCATTATTACATTTTACTGTTTTATCACTTACATACCAAGTGCCAAGCCCCAAAACAACTAATATAATTATAACGATAGAAACAATACACTTTTTCATATAAATCCTTTCTTACATATACCATCATAAAATATTATATTATATCCGTCTACTAAAAGTAAGTATGTTGAGAATAATGATTAAAGAAATACTATACAGTCACATTAATACTTAATAAAATAAATAAAAAGTGAATCATAAGGACTCGTTTTATTGCACAAAAAATTGCGCTTGGCGCGATTCGAACGCGCGACCTATCCCTTAAAAGGGGAGTGCTCTACCTGCTGAGCTACAAGCGCAAATTATATTTAAACTATTTACCGATTCCGGCTATTTGTGTCAGCTTCTCTCTGACTACAAGAGTTATGTTATCAAGAACATAATTTAGTGTCAAGCAAATATTTCAGTTATTATTTCTTTGATTTCTGTGGAAATATCACTGTATTCTGAAATTTTTTCTTTTACTAACTTCGCAAATTCTGCTTTTTTAAACTCGTGTAATCCTTTTGTTTTATATAAATTTTCTAAAATATTGACAGTTGAACATTCGTTATCAAAGTCTTTTTCTGAAACTTCAGAAAAGTTTGCAAAATGAGAATTAACTGTTTTAATAATTAATGTTTTAGGTAGTAAATCTTCAAATTCGCCACAAGAAACAAGGTGAATTCTATCAATTTTTCTTAATTTAGGTTGAATTTGCTTAATATTTTCTTGAGCATCATTGTCTAATAAAATAAATATAGGTAATTTTACCTCATTTATAAGTTCGTAATATTTTTTTACGACCTGATTTTTACCACCTGCTCCAATGATTTGCACCCCTTTGGCATAAAAATCCTTTTCCATAAATTTGGAAAATGCCGGTAATAAGATTTCTTCAGTAATACCTTCGACCAATATTATTTTTTCTAATGGATATTTTAAAAGTTTTTCTTCTCTGATTTTTATACTATTTTGTTGGATAATATTCTTTAGCCATAAGAGATTTACTGGCGCATTCTCATCAATATATTCCAAGAGTGCATTATAATTAATATCATTATCTAACAATTTTTGCGTTTCATTTGAGTTAATAAATACCCTGTTTTCTTGTTTTTTTAACATTTTATTAATTGTTAAATCCCTATTTTTACCTAAAGCAGCATTAAATATTTCAGATACAATAGATGTGATTTCTGATATATCCATCTTCTCAATATCTTTTTTAGATAACTTGGGTTCAATTAGATTTGATACTATAATATCTTTATATACTCTAAGATACTTGTCCTTTGTATTTTTAAATCTTGTTAAACGATCTACAGATAATAAAATTTGTTCTTTTGTTAATAATTTATACTTCATTTGTAACTATTCTATAATTTTTTTTACATTTAATCAAATGTTGCATGATTGAGTAACAATGCACATTATAGCAAAAGTATATACTTATTAAATACATTTGATTGTAAAGTTTTGTAACAAAATACTCAAAAAAGTGAAATTTAGCAAGATAAATATACTTTATATATATACGAGTAATCAAAAATTACGGAGACAGTATAAAAAATGGCACTATTATTAGCAGTATTTCAAAAAATGCGCGTCATTCGCGAATATAATGAAGCTGTACGTGAAAGTATCGGTATCACGAGCAAGATTGATCGTGCCAAAAAGAATATCGCGAATAAACAGAAATGGTATCAAAGTTTATTCTCTCAAATTGACAGCAACGCTAAGATGATGCAAAATAATGCAACAGTTATGTTCCAAAATCAATTGGGTCTTGGTTGCATGGGCTTATCAGGAGTTATGAATCCTATGAGCTATATGCAAGGTGGTTTAAACGGATTTATATGCAACTTTATTGGTAATGCATTAACACAAGGTGGATTTAAGGCTAATAAAGATGCTGAACCACTGGAAGGAATGGATAAAGAAACAATAGAAGGAATGTTCAACGAATATATGACCAATGGAACATTCTTACCTAAAGATAAAGACAAACCTAGTGAAGGATATGCAAACTATACTGAAGATCAAGTCGCAGCATTTATGACAGCTATGCGTAACGGTCAAATGGCTCAACAACAAGCTCAAATGCAATTGCAACAATGGAATTCAATGTATCAACAAGATGTTACAGCTTGGGCAGAAAATCAAAAAGCAATGCTTACTTGCCAACAAGATGAAGAACTTGATGCTCTTAACTACGAAGAAACAATGCTTGAACTTGATAAAGCTGAACTTGATGAAAGAATGGCATTACTCAAAGCAGAAAAAGAAAGCTACAATCAACTTTGCCAAGAAGAAGCAAGAGACGCAGCACCGAAGTTCGGACTTGGTTAATAATAATTTTAATATCAATCAACACCCACTCAATAGAGTGGGTGTTTTTTATAGATTTCATCATTTACAATTAAAAAATTAATCGTTTTATATATTTTGTTGAGTTTGTTTTGATTAATTTTATTTCTTTTATTTGGAGTTTTCTTTCTCTTTTACCCTATGAACAAAAGAGAAAGAAAGCTCCTTAAAGAAAGAGAAAACCCCATTTAGTTCACATCACCCTTCGGGTGAATTGACCAGATGATAGTTGCAGGCTAAAGCCTGCTCCCTAAGGCTCGCTAAGTGACGCTCGCCTTTAACACCCCGAACGTTTTTTAGTGAGGGAAAAAGTGCGGGTTTACCCGCAACATCCATTCTGTCTTGCAACCGTAGGTTGCTCCGAACATTGGCTGGTTTTCTTTTCTTTTGGGTGCGTTTTCTTTTCTTTACTTTGCTAAAAAAGAAAAGAAAATGCACATATAAAAAAGAAAATATAAAATTTTAATTAATAAATAACAACTCAACAAAATATATAATTTGTTGCATTTTTTATTATTTATAAAAAATATTAAAATAAATTCTCCCCTAATTTACCCCTAAAAAAAAGCTTGAGTAGGGAACTCAAGCGGAAAAAGGGAAAAGGGATTAATAAT
>JAKSUP010000259.1 GCA_024408905.1 bacterium | reverse complement strand
TTTATGCTGAGCAAGGTGAATGGCATCTTGGACAAGCTAAATGTTATGCACTAATGTATGCAAGAGAGAAAAAGCTTGAATCAATAAGTATTAAATTAACCTATATTCATCAACTCGATAAAACTCAACTTATTAAAACTTTTGATTTTTTAACATCAGAATTAGAAAAAGATATACATAATATTATTCACGAATACATAGTATTCTTTAAACTAATTTATGAACATTCATTACTTAGAAATGAATCTGCCGGAAGACTTCAATTCCCATATGGTAATTTTAGACCTGGTCAAAGAAAGCTTGCAAAATATTCATATTCTATAGCAAAAAATGGTGGAATTTTATTTGCTGAAGCTCCAACTGGAATTGGTAAAACAATATCAACACTTTTCCCATTCGTAAAATCTTTTGCAGATGGCGAAAACGAAAAGATTTTCTACTTAACCGCAAAAAATTCAGGTAAAGAAATGGCTTTTGATGCCACTAAATTAATGATAGAAAAAGGTTTAGAAGCATCCGCAATTACAATCATGGCTAAAGAGAAAGTTTGTAAATGCCCAGGCAAAGCCTGTAACCCTGATGAATGTCCATTTGCCAAGGGTTATTATTCAAAAATAAAAGATGTTATCAAAGATTCAATAAGCAAATATGCAATGTTTTCAACAGATGATATTCAAACAATTGCTGATTACTATGCAATATGTCCATTTGAATTATCATTAGATTTATCATTATATGTGGATATTATCATATGCGACTATAACTATTTCTTTGACCCGATGGTATATCTTAAAAGATATTTCGATAATGACGCTAGTAATATGTTGGTGCTTGTTGATGAAGCTCACAACTTAGTTGAACGTGGTAGAAGTATGTATAGTGCTTCTTTTGATACCTTTAAATACAAACAAGTTAAGCATTCGTTGCGTCATTTTGACCACAAAAAAATTAAAAATGCAATGACTAGAATAACTAAGTTATTCAATAATTATGAAAATCTACCAATAGGTTCAACAAAAATTGATATGCTTTCTAAAACAGATTTAAATGCAATAGACGCTTACTTACTAGCAGCAAATGATGTTAACAAGAATCACCACAGTGTTGTAACCGAAGAATTTACTGATTTTTACTTCGATTTGAATAAGTTCTATAGACTTTTAGATTTTTATGATGATACTTTCTCTCTTTACGTTTCTAAGAAAACTGACTCTGATTGGTCCATTAATCTTTATTGCACAGATCCTAGTAAACATCTAAAACGCACTTTAGACCAGGTAAAAGGAAAAATAATATTTTCTGCAACATTATCACCATCTGATTACTATGTAACTATGATTGGTGGAACTAACCAAGATCCAATTTTATTTTTACCATCACCTTTTCCTAAAGAAAATTTACGTTTGATGGTTGCACCAAAAATTTCTATTAAGTACAAAAATAGAAACGAAACAATATCAAACGTTTTTGAATATATAAGCGAACTAATTAATGGAAAAGTTGGTAACTATTTTATCTATACACCAAGTTACGAATATCTTAATCAATTAGTGCCTTACTTAAGTAAACTTGACGCTAATTTAATAATTCAAGAAAAAGATATGACCGAATTAGAAAAGAAGCAATTCCTTTCATGTTTTGTTGAAAATCCAACTAAAACTACCATTGGTCTAGCTGTAGTAGGTGGAGCATTTGGTGAAGGAATTGATTTAGTTGGTGATCGAATTATAGGTGTTGCTATTATCGGAGTAGGGCTCCCACAAATATGTTTTGAAAGAGATATTATTAAAGAATACTTCAACAAAGTTGAAGAAAAAGGATTTGAATACGCTTATATTGCACCTGGACTAAATAAAGTAATGCAAGCAATAGGAAGAGTAATTAGAAGCGAAAATGATAAAGGAGTAGCTTTATTAATTGATAACAGATATTTAACTGATCCATATAATCAGATTTTTAGCGGAACTTACAATAATTACAAAGTTGTTATGTCGAAAGAAGATATTAAAGAACAGGTTGAAAACTTTTGGCGAAACAAATAATATACTAAAGTATGAAATACGATAAAGAGCATATAAGAAACTTCTCAATCATCGCACATATTGACCATGGTAAATCTACCTTAGCCGATAGAATTTTAGAGTTGACTGAAACTGTTTCGGCTCGTGAAATGAAAGAACAATTTTTGGATTCTATGGATCTTGAAAGAGAACGTGGAATTACAATTAAGTTAAATGCAGTTACCATTAAATATCATGCCAAAAACGGTGAAGATTATTTATTCAATTTAATCGACACTCCGGGGCATGTTGACTTTTCTTACGAAGTAAGTAGGTCTCTTGCAGCATGTGAAGGCTGTCTTTTAGTTGTAGATGCAACTCAAGGCGTTGAAGCCCAAACTTTAGCAAATGTTTATCTTGCAGTTGATAACAATCTCGAAATTATACCAGTAATCAATAAAATTGATTTACCAAGCGCAATGCCTGATATGGCGAAAGCTGAAATTGAAAAAAGAATTGGTATTGATACCGAAATCGCTTGTTAAAAAAAAAAAAAAACAGGCCTAAATGTGGACACTGTTTTAGAGGCAGTTGTCAATTATATACC
>JAKSUP010000258.1 GCA_024408905.1 bacterium | reverse complement strand
GTTTGAATTTGGAATAAAAATATTCAAGCCTTTCTTTATTATGCAAATACCAATACCCGATTAGGACTTCAAATGCTGTTGCTTGCCGGTAATCAGTCTGGATATTACGTCTGCCAATAGGAATAGGCAAGTTTCTCCCCCGTCTTACAAGCTCTTGCTCATCTTCTGTTAAATCAGACATCATAAAATTTAGCATATCTTTTTGAAAAGTAGCGTTAACTCTTTCTGTTGTGATTTTATGAAGCAATTTTGCGTTAGAAGTTTTGTAAACGGTATATGTTCTAACAAAAACTTCCCAAACGGAATCCCCTAAATGTGCATAATTTCTTAAAACAATCTGTTCTTCCATAAGCACATTTTATCATAACTTAACTTGATATTGAATATTTATAGTGTGATAATTATTTCAAACACAAGATGGAGAAAGTTATGAAATTAGATGAATTAGAATTTGTTTGTGGAGAAAATTCTTTTCAAACAGCACAAATAGAAGAAAATGACAAAACTATAGATTATGAAACCAGTGGAAATTTGAGTTATATACAAGTTTTATCATTGGTAAAAGGGCTTGATGTAATAAGTGAGTTTTATGATGTAAAAGCATCTTGTACCGTAAAAGGAACAGGTGTTTGTGCAGTTGCACTCGGACAATCGTTGGCTGACGCTGTACAAAAAACAATGGATTCTAACCCAATTGATTTTATGACAAGTGTTATTGTTGTGTCATGTGAAGTTGATAGCGAAATTGCAAAATTTTTGAAAGATACAAACATTATTGCTGCACCTAAATTTACTAAAAATGCTAAAGAAATTTTAGAAGCTCACAATATAACTTATGTAACTATTCATACTCCTTTAAAAGAATACAAAAAATATCTGTCAAATGAAATAAAAGTGACACCACTTGGCACTTTAACTCAAACACCTAATGTTAGCGAATTGGACAAAGAGTCTTTTAAAGTAGTTTCGAAACTGAAACCGACAGTTGAACAAATTGAAGATGCCGTTTTTGCATGGAAGGTTGCAAAACATAATAACTCTCAAGCAATTGTTATTGCAAAAGATTTAAAAACAACTGCAATTTCTCAAGGTTTACAATCAGCATCTGTTGAATATGCTCTCGATTATTCTTGCGATATGTCCAAAGAAGCTGTTTTAGCATCAGATATGCCGATTACAACACACGATGTTAATGTGGCTTCACAAGGCAGAATTTCTTTAATTATTATTCCTAATGCAAGTAAAGAAATCGTTTCTTTGGCAGACAAATACAATATGAGCGCAATTACAACAGGAATTACAAATATTTCATACTAAAGAGTTCTCAAAAATTTAGAAAATTCTTTTAAGCCGATTTTTAGGGTTTCAGGTTCTGTACAATATCCGACTCTTACGGTACCTTCAAGGTCCATTGTTTCACCCGGAAGTAACGCCACACCTGTTTTATTTTGAAGGTTTCGGCACAATATTTTTGACGAAATATCTTTTTTATATCTTAAGATTGCAGAAGTTCCACCTTGGGGTAAATTTGCCTTAATATAAACCTCGTTGTTTAGCCAGTCCTCAAGGATTTTTCTTCCTTCTCTCATAATCCTGAAATTACGTTCAGCAATTTTATCTCTGTTTTCAATTGCTAAAGATGAAAAGTAATCGTCCAAAATGCTCACACTTATTGTATTGTATTCTCTGTGTTTATTAATTTCTGCTATTAAATCATTTCTTCCACAAACCCAACCAACCCGAAGCCCAGGAAGTGAATATGTTTTTGACATACTACCAACAGAAATTCCTTTTTCATAAAGGTCTGCTATAGATTTTGAATAAGGATTTCCAAATAAGTTTAAGCCTCTATACACTTCGTCTGACAGTATCCAAGAATTATTTTCCTTAGCGATTTCTACAATTTGTTCTAATAATTCATCAGGAATAACTGCACCTGTCGGATTGTTTGGGTTATTAATACAAATAAGCTTCGTTTTTCGTGTGATATTATTTTCTATATCCCTCAAATGTGGTAACCATTTGTTTTCTTCTCTTAAATAAATCAATTTAACATTTGCCCCAAGAGCTTTTGGAATGGAATAAAGCTGCTGATATGTCGGTATAAGACAAATAACTTCGTCTCCTTTTTCAAGTAAAGACTCAAAAACAAGTTGATTTGCCCCAATCCCGCCATGGGTTACCGTAATATTTTCAAATTCTTGATTTTCATACAAAGATTTTATTGCATTTTTTAATCTTGATGAACCGTGAATATCTCCATAGGTCAATTTTACATCCGTAATTTCAGATGCATTTTGAATATTACAAAGAATTAACAATTCCCTTAGGCTTAATGGTTCAATACAAGTTGTTGTTAAATCATACTTCGCCGTTGGGCAATAATAATTCATCCATTCTTCAATTTTAAATGTATCCAATCTCATAGCACTATCCTATCACAAAACTTGAGTTTGACGAAAATTAATCTTTTTCTACATCTTTGCTTGCTTACAAATGTTTTTATTGATAAAATCTGAAGTATGAAAAAATTAATTGCTTTCTTAATAACACCATTGATTTTAGCTCAAATATTTCAGGAGCAGTCAGCAGCATTCCTAGACCCCATAACA
>JAKSUP010000257.1 GCA_024408905.1 bacterium | reverse complement strand
ATAATGCTACAAGATGGTTAACTCGTTTTGGTTGTAATTCTAATAAAGAAGCTATAAGTAAAGATATGATAACAACTATAAATTCACCTTTAACTTGGCAAATGACAAGAGATTCTATTGATGAAGTGACTGGTGATAAAGAAGAATATGTTGGTATGTTTAAAAATTGCAGTAATTTAAATTTTGAAACTAATTCACCATTTAACTTCCCACAAGATATACCAGCAGTTGGAGATAATTTTGCTGACCAAATGTTTTCTGGTTGTTCTAATTTAAAATCTCTTCCAACTAACTTTAACTTCCCACAAGATATACTAGCAGTTGGTGATAATTTTGCTTTTTGTATGTTTCAAGGTTGCTCTTTAAAATCTCTTCCAGGCAATTTTACTCTTCCACAAAAGATACAAACAGTTGGAAAAAACTTTGTTGCATCTATGTTTGCTGTATGTTTTAACTTACAATCTCTTTCAAATGGTTTTAATTTCCCGCAAAATATACAAACAGCTGGAGATTATTTTGCTTCAGCAATGTTTGCCAATTGTTATAGTTTATCAACAGTAAATAATCTAAAATTTCCTACAATTATCGAAGATAATAAGCAACCAATAAATGCATTTTTAGATACATTTAGCGGTTGTAAAGAACTTAATGGGTTTATTCAACCAATAATAGGCAATAATAAAGAACCTAATTCAATTAGAAATACATTTACAGATTGTGTAAAAATGCATGATTATGATACGTATGTAGGAACAAATTGGCATGATGGCCCTAAGTTTTCATTTACTGTTAAAAACACTTCAACAGTGATGTCTAATTATTTTACACTTCCTATTAATACTTCCTCAGATGCTAATTTTTGGAAAATAAATTGGGGTGATGGTAGCAAAGAAGAAAATCTTTTTATAGTAGGTCCTGTTTCGGTATATAAACATCACTATAGTAGCTTAGGTGACTTTAAAGTTGCCATAAGACCAATGAATAAAGATCAACGAATCGACGCTTCTGCTACAAAATGGTTGTCTAGATTTGGAGGTGGTTTTACTAAAGATAATTATATAGTTTCTATAAACACACCATTAACTTGGCAAATGACAAGAGATAAAAAAGATACTCCCGTTTCTAAGGAGTATTATTCTATGTTTAAGAATTTTACAAAGCTTGAAACATTACCTAAAGATTTGTTACCTAAAGATATAACATCAATTGGCGACAATTTTGCCTATCAAATGTTTTCTGGTTGTAGTTCTCTTGAAACTTTTTCAGGTAATTTTAGTTTCCCATTGAATATAAATTCAGTTGGAGATAATTTTGCCTATCAAATGTTTTATGGTTGTAGTTCTCTTAAAACTTTTTCAGGTAATTTTAGTTTCCCATCGAGCATAAATTCAGTTGGAGATAATTTTGCCTATCAAATGTTTTCTGGTTGTAGCTCCCTTGAAACTTTTTCCGGTAATTTTAGTTTCCCATTGAATATAAATTCAGTTAAAGATAATTTTGCCCATCAAATGTTTTATGGTTGTAGTTCTCTTAAAACTTTTTCAGGTAATTTTAGTTTCCCATCGAGCATAAATTCAGTTGGTGATAATTTTGCTGCATCTATGTTTGAATATTGTAAAGCTCTTTCAACCCTTTCAACTAACTTCACTTTCCCACAAGATATTACGATAGTCAAAAACAATTTTGCTTTTTCTATGTTTAGGGGTTGCGAAAATCTTAAAGATTTACCTAGTAAATTCACTTCTAAGAAATTTCTTTTTAGACTCAAAAATCTTCATATTTTTATTAATTCTAACTCTTTTTTCAGAAAGTTCATGCCAAATTGAACTTTTAAAAACATTAAATTTTAAATATCCCCAAAGTATAAAATTATCAAATGGAGATATTTTCATAGTATGTCAAGAAGGATTCTATACCTATAATCAGACATTTTTTCAATTATACGAAAAAAAATTTACTTCAACAAGTCCTATTCAAAGTCAATCAGACTGTAGATTAGTTTCAATTTCTCAATTTGAAGATTCTTATGTATTAGTTTTAATAAAAAAGAATTTATATATATTTTCTTCTATTGGGAAATATATTACTTCATTTACTTTATCAGATCTACCTAATTCTATGAGTTTAAATGCTGACTTAACTCCATATAAAGTATTAAATGGAATATATTATTATGTTGTTGCTTATGATTCTAGTGATAAATTCATGTTCTATTATTATAAGTATACTACAACAAGTCAAACAAATTATTTAATATATAAGAAATCAATTTACTATAAAGATCCAGATGGATATTCTGAAACAACTGGGAATGGGGGAATAAGTTGTCAAGCAATGAAATATTCTTCTACTAAAGTCTTATCATGTTATCATTCTATAATTCAAGATGATCATTATTCTTATACCTATAATTATTTTCCTTATCTAGTCCAGGTAGCTTTAGATCCTGACTCAGAATTTGCTTATAATACTTTTCTCCCACAGAGATTTTTGACTACTCCAGGCAAATGTCAAAATATTAAATCAGCTTTAAGAATTGATAATAAAAATGATACTTCTTTAGTATGTTTCACAGCAAGTAGTTCTAATTCAAATTATTTCTATTGTACGAAATATGATA
>JAKSUP010000256.1 GCA_024408905.1 bacterium | reverse complement strand
CAGACATAATTTTAGCCCCTTTGCCAATCCAAACATCATGACCTATTTTTATTGGACCCTTAGATACAAAATCCGTTTTATCATTTTTTAAACCTAATACATTCTTTCCTATATGATAAGTTGTTAAAAATTGATGGTTATGATATGATTCTTGTATTGTAACATCACTTGCAATAGAACAAAAATTGCCTATTTCTATTGAATTCAATTCTGAAAGAATATTAATATTCGGTCCCCAACAACTTGTATACCTTCCAATTATAATTTTACCACAAGTCTTTACGCCATACAACTTTACTGATTCAGCAAGAATTACTTTACCATGTAACTCTGATGAAATTATCTCACACGAACTATTATACGACACAGACTTCTCTATATACGAAAGCCTTCTTAAACGATAATTTAGCAATAAAAACAACTTATTTTTTATCATGCGTATCATAAGTCTAATAGTTTTGAATAAAAATACATATAATTTCTATTTGCCTCATAATTTTCTACCCAAAACTTATATGCATTTCTACGTCTTTGTTCCTGTTCCTGCGCAGAAGAAGAAATATATTTCTTTATTAGACCAACTACCTCTTTTACATCGATATACTCAGATATAAGAAAACCTGTTTCTTTTGTAATAACCTCGGGAGTTCCACCAACTGCAGTGGCAAACACAGGTATTCCTGCAGAGTTTGATTCCATTATACTTACAGGAATTCCTTCGGTTGAACTAGTATTAAGAGCAAAATCCACATAATGTTTTGCATAAAAATCCAATACTTCATCCGTTGGAGTATATCCACGAAATTCGACCTGATTCGGTTTTAGTTTTGTCTTCGCATATCGTTCAACCTTTTTTCTCATAGGCCCATCTCCAAAGTGAACCCACTTCAAAGGCATCGTTTGAGCTAATACCGCAACTATATCAACCATTAAAAGTAATCGTTTTTCATAACTAATACGACTGCAAGTACATATTAGAATTTCTTCCGTATTTGGTTTTGCAAACAAAGGTGTTCGATTATTAAATCTTCCCAATCGAGAAACGGTAATCTTTCCACAACTTGCAGAATAGTTTTGCTCAAAATAATCCTTCCCATTTTGCGAGATAGAAAAAGTTCTATCTAACTTACTAAATATGAAACCCTTAAACGGAAGATATGGTATGGAATGTGTTTCTGTATATATATCCCAACGATGTGCACGAGCAACACATTTTATTCCTGGATTTTTTTGTTTAAATAATGCAAGTGCCAACGCTTTCTCATCATGCCAATAGGAATAAAAAACACTATTTTCTACTGAAAATTTTGTCAAAATCGGTTGCATAGCTCGAGCTTGAGCCAATGCAACTATCTGAATTTTGAATATTTTCCACCAATATCTTGGCGAATGCTTCCGCACAACAAGCCACATTTCTTTCAAAAAGAAAGGACAAAGTATCATAGAAAAAGCTGCGAGCATCTGTAATTTTGAGACCTTTGGATCATATTCTATTAACGATGCATTGTTTGGTAAAAAACGATTTGAGTCCTTCGATTCTGATTTTCTGGTAACAACATAAATATGTTCAAAATGCGATTGTGCAACACGCATTTCATCATCAATAAAATACTCACTAGTATGAGGGTAGCCAGAGCAAAGAAATATGAGAGTTTTTTTATTCATTTTTTATTATTTTCCAATAGCCACCTTTATCGGGGCCTACACGCAAAAGTAAACCTTCTTTCTTTAATTTATCCAAATTTTTACGACCCCCCTTATCGGACAAGCCTGTTTGTTTACACAATTCTATAATTGTAATATGTGGTTGCTCTTTTATAATAGTCAATATTTTCTCGGTACTTTTTAGTACAAGATCTGCAACGTACCCATATCCCCTGTTAGAATATTCAAAAGTAACATTTTCGTTAAACGGTTCTTCAACAAAAAACATAACTCACTGTTTATCAAAACAAATATACAAACTTTTTTCATAACAAAGGTATTAACCACTAATTACACGAATTTTCACGAAATACTCTAATTCCTTTTGTGATAATTCGTGGTTCTATAAAATACATGAATTTTCATAGAATGAAACGTTTATATTTTAGACTTTGTTCTCCGAAGTTAATTAACAAGCCAACCCTTTTCTTTGTCACTTTCAAATAATTTAAAAGTTGAGCTTCGTGTTCAGGAAGTAATGATGATGTAGCTTTTAGCTCGACAATAATTTTGTTGTAGCAAAAGAAATCAGCATAATATTTCTTTTTCAATTCTATTCCTTTGTAAAATATTGTCAGTTCTTTTTCTCTTTCATAATCTATAAAGTTGTTTTGCAACTCTATCTCCAGAGCTTCTTGATAAACCGCTTCAAGGAATCCTTTGCCCAATTCCCGATGTACAGCAAGACAGGCACCGATTATCTCATAAACTTCTTCCTTGTAAAGTAAATCCATAGTGTTTTTAATTATTGGTTCATAATATATATTAACCACTAAACTCACGAAATATTCTAAGTCCCTTCGTGTTAATTTGTGATAATTCGTGGTTGCTAATTGATTTCGTTGGTATCCACAAAGATACTATTATTCAATTACTTGGAAAATATTTTGTCATTTTTCCACAAAAACAACTATACGATTTT
>JAKSUP010000255.1 GCA_024408905.1 bacterium | reverse complement strand
TATACTATATTATATTTATACATTTTTATGCATATATATTTTAAAGTCCGCTTTGAGTCGGAAACAAACTGGTAAACGGTCATGCTGAACTTGTTTCAGCATCTTATAAAAGTGGCGTGTCTATTACATTCTAGTAAGATCCTGAAAGGGGTAAATAAAAATTCAGGATGACAATGAGGTCGGAAATTGTTTGATTTTAAACTTGCACAAAATACACTTTTCTTGCACTATCATTACACGAAATTGCACTAAAAATTTGTTGGGTTGAAAACCCAACCTATAAGCTCAGATTGTAACAATTAGTTTACATTAATAGAGATTTAGGCAATTTTAAAAAATACAAAAACTTTGTATAAGTAACAGGGGAATAATTTTTATGAAAAAAGTATTGCTATCATTAGCTGGAAGAGTTCCAGAATGTGCTAAAGCTTGGCGCAAATCTAAAATACTGCAAACAAGACCAAATTTAATTAATGAAATTTCCGAATTAAAATTTAGGCCTAAACTTGAAGTAGCAGACACATTAGAAATAAATCCATTTACTAAATACATAAAAGAGCATTTTGGTAGATATATCTACGTATCAGAAAACCCACGCAGAAATCCCTTCAGTGGTAAAATGTTAGATCTGCCTCCAAAATACGGGACTGGTATAGGGGGTATTGCAACGGCTGATGCTTCAACGTATGCTATGGATATAACTAGAAAAGAAAGAGCGCTGGAATTAGCAAAAACAAATCCAACGGTGGCAAAAAATCTTGCTGATAAGCCTTATTTGGTAGAGTTAAGTGAAGAAGAATCGATTAGTAAAATAGTACTTGATAATGCATTTAAAAATGTAGCACCTTTGGAAGAAAATTGTTTGGAATATAGGGGTGCTATGTTAAAAACGAACAGTCCTTTTTATAAACAAATATCTGAGTTGAAAAAAGGAGATATCTACAGAGAGCCTGGATATATATGGACGTCACCAGATAGAAGCTATGCACATGGCAGATATTCTGCAGTAAGTGCTTGTGAAGATATTGCACAAGAACAAGCTAGCATTAGATATCACATTTTATTGCCAAAAGGAAGTAAAATGATATGCGTTGATAGAGTAAATCCTGAGACCTTAATAAAAGGTCAATTTAAAGTTTGTGATTTTATTAAGGACGGTAATAATATAGATTTGTTTGTTGAGCATATACCTTGTTAAGCAGTTAACTAAACTAAAAGAAAATTAATCAATCTTTCTGTTTTACACCTTTAAACCAAGTGTTCTTTTGCGATGAGAACGCCACAAGGCAAAGCCTTGTCCGTGTTCGAGCGCGAGCGAGCAAGACAATCGCGCCGGGGCCACTTTTTAGTGCGTAAAAATTAAGTGTGCGCGATGAGAATTTTAACACAAATAACTTATTTAGTTGAACGAAAAACTCAACCAACTCATTATAGAAATATTATGGTATTACTACGGCAGAACTTGCTATACAATTAATTCTGGAAAAAGTTTTCGTATATTTTCAATATCTTCAGGCGTAATCAATCTTTCTGCGTTTGTAGCTGCAAACCTAGGCTTATAGATAATTTCTATATTGTGTTCAGGCTGTTGATATTTTCGCATACCATTCATAAACAGTTCATAATATTTTTTAAAAGCTTCTTGCATATTTGCACAAAATCCGCCCCAAGCATCCATTACAATCAAATTTTTCCCGTATGTTTTGGGGTTAGAAAAATCAGCAGCTTCATTGTAGTGTCTAACGACAAATTGATGAGTTGTGTCCAGAACTCTTTTATCCAGTAATTCATGTGTTGTCATATCTCTAACTTCTGCGTCAAACATTAATTGCATTATTTTACCGTCTTTATAGCCATTCGCAAGTAATGCTCCCATTGTTAAAGAACTTGATTCTCCGCAGTCACCATAGTGATTTTTTTTCAGTCCTTTTATGTCTGATTTAATAATGTCTAAAACATCAAATGAACATACTTCTTGTCTTTGTTTATCAACAACATCACCAATTCTTTGAACATATTGGCTAAACATTTCTTGCTTTTGCGGAGTATTAAGTCTCATAGAAGCTTTATATGGAGATATTCTTGGAAATTTTAAATTAGAATTTCTTACAAGTTTATCCATTTGTGCAATTTCTCTGCGTAATGTTAATGCAAGTACTTTTTGAATCCCCATAATAAATTATTACCTTAATTATTTTGTTCCCCATATATTAAAAACAAATGAACTTTAAGAAATTGCCTTTTCTTTTTTTTATATTACAAAAATGTTACAGAAGAAAGTAGATTTGGGTTTCTATCCTAACAAATATTATCAAACCAACTGTTAATAATTATCAAATCAAGTGTTAATTTATAGCATATTAAGTCGGAAATTTTTTCGTTATTGCGAGCTAAACGAAGCAATCCATTTTGATTTTAGCCGTATCCGACTAAGTGATAATTTGCAATTTTAAACTTGCACAAAATACACTTTTATTGCACTATTTTGCACAAAATTGCACTAAAAATTTGTCGTGTTTTATATAATATGCCCACTGTTCCTCTCCGAGTGAGAGGATAGAATTTTGCAAAACTTGTTTTGCTAAAATTCTTGGTGAGGGTTTGCAATTTGTTGTTTGATTAACCATTTCGGTAGAC
>JAKSUP010000254.1 GCA_024408905.1 bacterium | reverse complement strand
GTATAAATATTTAGCAATAAACTTTTTATATTGAAATAAAGGCCAAGTATAAAGAACTTTTGCCGACTTTATAAGCAACATTTAGTGATTTGGGCAAAATTTTGCGCTATTTTCAAGTTAAATTATTGACATAGTGTAACAAATGTTATATAATTGCTGTATAATACATGACTTTGGAGGTTACTATGTTTTCTGAGCAAGTTAAGTATGTTAGAAAGATTTTGAATATAAGTCAAAATAAATTAGCACAGACACTAGGTGTTAGTTATGCTACTATAAATAGGTGGGAGAACTCTAAAAATGCACCAAGTCAACTAGCACAAAATTCTTTTTACGATTTTTGTGAAAATAATTTTATTAATTTGGATGAATTAAAAAAGCTCTGACATCTATCCGAATTATATTATCATATTGTAAATTATAGGAGGAAATTATGGCTAGAGCGGATTTGTTGTGTGAATTAATAAAAGCAGGGTTAATGCGTGATGATGTTTCTTTTCGTAAAGCTGCAGAAGCCATTAGTGCCGAGGAACGTTCTAAACAGCATGAAATCCTTGCAAATAAAATCACTGAACTTTTAAATAACAATCATTATCGAGTTGATAAGTGTCCTAAAAATGCACCTCAAATCATTACAAATAATAATATACAAAATCAACTTTTTTTTGAAAAAATACCAACTAAACGTTTAGACCAACTTATGTTACCGGAAAATGTCTATCAATCATGTCGTGCATTAATTGAAGAGCAAACACGAACAGATTTATTGCGTTCATATGGGTTAGAACCGCGTAACAAATTGTTATTGATAGGGCCTCCTGGTAACGGAAAAACATCCGTAGCAGAAGGAATTGCAGAGGCATTAATGGTGCCTTTGCTTACAGTTAAATATGAAAGCATTATCGGCGCATATTTAGGTGAAACCGCTTCTAGATTATCAAAACTCTTTGAATATGCTAAAACACGGCAATGTGTTTTATTCTTTGATGAATTTGATACAATTGGTAAAGAGCGAGGAGACCAACATCAAACTGGTGAGATAAAAAGAGTAGTAAGTTCATTATTATTGCAAATTGATGCACTGCCAAGTTATGTTATTACAATTGCGGCAACAAATCATGATTCGTTATTAGATAAAGCGGTATGGCGTAGGTTTCAAATGAAATTAGAGTTGCCTAAGCATACAAGAAGCAACCTAGAGCATTGGTTTTCATTTTTTGAGAAAAAAATGAATTTTAGTTTTGGGTTAGAACCTAGCACATTGGCGAAAAAATTATATGGAAAAAGTTATGCAGAAGCAGAAGAATTTGCCTTGTCAGTATACAGACAATATGTGCTTAGATTACCTACTGGAAAAGCAAAAACTATAACAAATGAACAATTAAAATTGTTTGGTTATCAAACAGAAGAAAAGTAAGGAGGTAAAAATTCATGCCAGATAGTGCTTTGATTTTATTTGCACAGCCTGCTGAAGCAGCTAAAGCCCGCAAATTTGGAGGTTCAGGAAAAATTCACTATCCGTCATATGATAGACAAATGGCAAGAATTGCTCCGAAATTTAATTTGTTGCAACAAACTCTAACACGAGGAAATGTGCAAATTACAGATAATGCCACAGCGGTTGATCCTGAATACACACTTGTTTTTGAGACAATTGGCGAACCAAATAATTTTTACAAAGCAGTTAATAAATTGAAGGAACAATATCCTAATATTGAGTGGGTTTTAGAACTTTCAGGTCAATGTCCTAACACAGAAGATTTTTATGTTATTGACGATAATGATGTACGTAACGATGAAAAACAATTGAATACAAAAGTTTTTTGTATCATAACAAATCAACGTGCATTAGCTGAAATAGTATCCCTTTGGAATCATTATAATGAAGATGCTAATTACAAATTCGAACGAGGGTTTACGGGATTTAGAAATCTATTTCAAACTCTAAACGATGTCCATCAGTGGGGGATACAGGAACGTATAGCTGATACTGGTGTCCTTGAAGCTTGGCAAGAAGATTTGCAAGAGAATGGTCGTGATTCGGTCAGAGCACAAATTGAGTTGTTCTATCGAACCTCGGAAACAAAAAGAATTTCTGCTGAACGTAAAGTAACTGACATTGTAAGAGAAAATGGCGGTAGCATTATTACTTCGTCAATAATACCTGAAATTCAATACCACGGCGTACTTGTAGAAATACCAAGAGCATACGCACAACGCATTATTAACAGAGAAGAAGTAAATTTAGTTATGGCAGATGAAATTATGTTTTTTAAGGCTGCCAGTCAATCGGTTCATATTGGTATAGCCGATGCGAATGAACCAATTGATTCAATAGATACACCAGAACGAATTTTTAACGAGCCAATTGTTGCTTTATTTGATGGTATGCCGCAGGAAAACCATCCATTATTACAACAATTGATTACTGTTGATGACCCTGATTCATTTGGTGCGAGTTATCCGGTTGATGAAAGAATACACGGGACTTCTATGTCATCCTTAATTTTACGTGGGGAAGATATGGAAAGCATTTCTACGGATGTTTACAAATTATATATTCGTCCAATTATGAAGTCACGCAGAGGATTCGATGGGAAAGTAGATGAGTACATACCGGACGATTTTTTGCTAGTTGAT
>JAKSUP010000253.1 GCA_024408905.1 bacterium | reverse complement strand
GTGAGTACATAATTAATCCGTATCAGATAGCCGCCGCCAACGGCAGATATTATCTCATCTGTAATTATGATAAATATGATAATGTTGCAAATTACCGCCTTGACAGAATAACGGATATCAGACTGCTTGATACACCGGTTAAGCCGATGAAGCAGGTCAGAGGACTTGAAAACGGCTTTGATTTGCCGAAGCACATGGCGGAGCATATTTATATGTTCGGCGGAGGCAGTACGCCCGTTACTTTTGTAGCGAAGAAATATCTGATTAATGATATAATCGACTGGTTCGGCACTGAGGTCAGATTCTCTGACGAAACTGAAAATGAAGTCACCGTTTCAGTCAATGTCAATGAGGAAGCCATGCGCCGCTGGGCAATACAGTATGTCCTGCATATCAAAGTCCTCGAGCCTGTAGAACTTGTGGATAAAGTGAAAGAGGACTTGACGGTTGCAGTGAAAAACTATAATTAGTTTTGTGCAATCCAATTATTGTTCATTAAAATTGAATGTGATAAAATAATATCAATTAGGAGTTGATTTGTTATGCAAGATGTAAACAAGCTTACTTGGGAATTGAATCAGATTTTAGATGGAAAAGAAATATTTACTGGCAATGAAAATTATTTGTTTTTTCAAAACAATAAACCCGAAATAACAAATGACATAATGCCTTGTGCTGCTATTTGTTCTAGGGGTTGGTCAAAACTTAATCATCTTCAATTAGGCAAATGCGGAGAACTTTATGCTGCAATAAAATTAACGGAAAAAGGATTTGATGTATATCAATCTTTTATTGATGACCACGGCGTTGATTTGATAGCAATAAAGGACAAAAAAGTATACTATGTACAAGTTAAGACTGTACGAATTGGCACATATTCTTTTATTAGAAAAAATAAACTTGAAGATATGGAAAATACAATAATATGTTATATTCAAGTTGTTGATGACAATCCGCATTTTTATTGTTTCCCCGCAACAGTATGGAAATCCGCTAAACAGCCATTTTCTAATCGTGATTACGATGGTCTTAAAAGTCAGCCGGAATACGGTATTAGCGGAGCAAAAAAACATACAAGTAAGCTAAATGAAATTTCGGATGGTTTTTGGGATAAAATATAAAAAATAATAGTGGTCTACTAAAATATTGAGACAAAACAAAGTTATAAAAATAGAGGAAATGTTGAAATGAAACATGATTTTAAAAAATGATATTCTAAACGTTAACGGACAGGTATAAAGATGGAGATGTATAATATGAATTATAAAGATGAACTGGAAAAAATGTTCAATAGTGTATATAATTGTGAGGGCAAATGTCAATGCTTTTCGGAATGTAGCAAAGGTATGGAAAATGGTGCAGAAATAAACTGTAACAAACTTAAAGTCGGGAAAAACTATGATAATTCTCAACACATAAAAATAATGTTTGTAGGCAAGGAGGATACAGGTAAAGCTGAGTTAACAGAACCAGCGAAAATATCTAATGCGTCTAATCCTCACTATATTGGAACATTTCATACTCTTGCATATCTTTTAGATAAAATTAGCGGTGAGGATTTTGAAAATGAAAACAATATTAATAAGGAATATCTAAAACAGTATGACTACTTGTATTCAGAATTTTGTTTAACAAATTATTTCAAATGCGCTTTTAAAGAATCTTTAGAATCACATAATCATGATGTTTCTATTAATAAAAGCATGGAAAAAAATTGCCCGAAAATATTGACCGAAGAAATTAGAATACTTAAACCCAATATAATTATTATGCAAGGAAAATTTACCACCGCTGCTTTTTGGGGAAGCAGAATAGGAACCTTAAAGAATATTTGTAAGCATAAAAAAACACTATATCATTTTAAAAGCAAGAATCAATTTGATATTTCGGTTGATAAATATGAATATCTTGATACAAACGAGAATTTGTATATTATTTGGGGATATCATCCATGTGCACATGGTCGGAAATGGTATACGTCCTTACCCAATTTTAGAGAAGCGATAGATATTGTAAAAAAAGATATTATGATGTGACTGTCAGGTTAAATGTAAATATTTAAGCTATACGTCGCCAGACTTTGCACTACGAAAAATAACATTGATATTTTATGTTTTTGAAAGCTTTTAGAAAATCGTAAAAACTTTAATATGGTTTAAAATTTCAGAGTCGCTTCGGCGGCTCTTTTTCTTTATGAGATAAAAATTTCCCACTGTTAGTGATATTATACCCTTGCAACAGCAAAACAAATAATATCAGCCAATATTTAATAACAAATTAAAGGATGATTACTATAGAGGTATTAATATTTTCAAGAGAAACTGCTGAAAAATGGAAAAATTGTAAGGATAGTATTTCATCAGAAAAAGCAGCAATAATCAGCTTCCATGACCCCGATGAAGCTGACTTGATTGACTATTCACAAAAAACAGACAGAGTATTTAATATCGGCATACCCGACATCAGCTATGATGATTTACAGGATTGCGGATATACTTATGACAGCTTTTTCTCCGAATCTGATGAGCTGGCAGAATTCATCGTTGAAGCGCATAATGACGGTTGCGATTTTATCTGTCAGTGCGAACATGGTGAGAGCCGTTCCGCCGCAACAGCCGCAGCGATTACGGAGTTTTATAATCACA
>JAKSUP010000252.1 GCA_024408905.1 bacterium | reverse complement strand
AGTAGCAATTTTTTCAAAAAAAAGTACTTAACATGAGTAAGAGGATTAATAATAATTTAGGAGAATGTAACATGTCAATTGAAATTAGCAAAATCGGAAACGAAAAAAACAGAGCAATTGCTTATCAAGTTGATGACGGTGATGGTTATCTTAACGAACAAGAACAAAATATTTGGATGCAAGAGATTGAAAAAAATAATAATTCTGTTGCACAAAATATGGATGTAGTTGTAAAGACTTCTAAAACAAAAAAAGACGAAGGTGCTAATCCAGTTGTTGTTTCTGATACAAAAGCATCATCTGTTGTTACAGCAGGAGGAACTAATGCACATCATGTGTATAACAAGCTTCAAATGGATAAGTTAGTTAACGAAACAATCCCAAATAAGCTAAGAGAATATGCAGGACAAGGACTCACTCCTCAACAACTTATAAGCAAATTAGAAGAGCAATATAAAGGTAATGCACAATTAGCTCCTATAATAAACGAAATTAAAGATGCTTATGCATATATGGTATATTCAAACAAAAGTGATGTCCAAAAAGTATTTAAGGGATACAAATTTAATACCAAAAACTATAGTATAGAAGAAGCTATCAGACAGTCAGGAATACAAGCGGCAAAAAATGATTTGATAATGCGCGACGTTGCAAATTTAAGTATTAAATGCAAAGAACTTGAGGAAGCAAATCCAACTTTAAATAAAAAACAAGTTTTAGAAAAATTAAAACAAAATTTAGATAGTGGCAGTTATCCTGAAATATCATACAAAAATGTATCTTATAATAAATTCAGAAAAGAATTTGAAAAAACAATCAAAGATATGCGATTAATGAATGATAAAGAAATTGAAGTATTGGCTAAAACAGATAGCACAGATGTCAAAACTGTAAGAAATCAATATCAAGCAGAAATAGGTTATAAAACAGATGTAAAAACAGCTAAAGTCATGAAATATAAAAATCTTGCAGAACAAAGAAAAACCGAACTTAGCGATATATCATATAACAACCTAAAGAAATTGGAAGGATACAATGATGTACTTTGGAATAAGCTAAAAGGCAAATTCTTACAACAAGCTGGTGTATATAATCCTGAAAAAAATACATATAATCTTACTGATTTGTATACAGTATTTGACAAATATGTCGGTTCTGATGCAACAATAAATTTCTCACAAGACAAACAAAACGCAGAAAATCATAAAATACTTAAAGATTTAAAAGAACTGATTAGTGATGATATTACAATGACAGATGCTAAAGATTTGGCAAGATTATGTGGCTATGGAATTGATGCAAGAGATAGGTCAATAACCAACTATTCAGCAAGTGATGCGCCGGATGCATTAAGTGGTATAGTAACGGGCATTCTAACTTCTGTTGACATTAATATGACACAAGTACAAGGCGAATTTGTTAAAGATTTTACAGAAAGCGAACTAAAAGAGTTAATGGGATTGGGTTACAAACTAACGGAATTTCAAGGCAAACAAATTCTTGTCGACCCTCAAAACGTACAAGTATTGCACCTAAATACATTATTAAAAAATTTATTAGTTGGTGGAGCTACAACTCTTGCACTTTCGCTTATTGGACACTTTGTAATTGGTGAACCTAGAGCATTTGAAGCAGCATGTATTTCATTGAATGATCAATTAAATCAAGACTTCAACTCAGTAGATGAATTGAAACAATATGTAACAGAAAATTATGGTGCACAAAAAGCAAAAGCAATTGAAGTTATTGCAAAACAATTTGTAAAAGAAGACGGTAGTTTTGACAATGCAGGATTTAAAAATGCATTAGCAAGTATTGCCGGTGCATTCAGCAACTTGAATTGTTATGAAGTAGCTGGTGCTAGAGTTGATGCAGCAAGGGGCAACGTTCCTATAAATACAGTGACATCAGACAAAACAGATGGAGTACACGCTGCACAAGGAATTAAATCAGTAGATCCTGAATATAAAGCAGAACTTAGCAAAGAAAAAGATAAAACAAACAACAAAATAACAGAAAGATGGGAAAGAGAACGTCAAGCAGGTGATTCTTGGACAGGTTATATGGCAGCCTTTTATCCTACATTGTTTGAAACTTGCTTGGATAAAAACGGTCATATTGATTATGCTAAATTGAAACAAGCACGTATACAAATGCAAAAAGCTATTTGGACAGATAAAGACGGCAATTTTAATAGGGAAAAATATATTGAAATGATTAACGCTGATAATGTGCCTGCATTAGTCAGATGGCCATTAAAAGTTGGCGAACACGAATTGGTACGAGGTAACGTAAATAAAGGTTACTTCGTTCAAGGAACAGTTGGTGATAGCTATAATAATGGTCAAGATGTATCAGGATATAAAATTGATGCAGAAGTAAAACAAACTATCACAGGTGATTGGATAGCAAAAGACCTTGATAATGGCACAACAGCTTCCGGTGAATCAAAGAAGAAAGCTCTAGAAAATCTCGAAAAGACAAACAACGGAAGACAATATGCAAACAAAGATGATTTATTAAAAGAAGAATTATTAAAAGAAGAATAATACAGATGTAAGATGGTTGTTAGAAAAGAGGCAAAACAATTTGCCTCTTTTTTTTAATTTTGCAAAATAATTTACATAATATTTATTATTGGTATAAGG
>JAKSUP010000251.1 GCA_024408905.1 bacterium | reverse complement strand
GAGTCTCAACTGTAGACTGGGAGATTGACTCAATCATTAAAACCGTATCAGAAATAAAACCAACGCCTAATAGCTTTGTACTATTTGCTGATAAAGGCAATGACTACATAATAGCATCCACAGACCCATATCTTGATAATTCAGCATTAGTTGGAGAACCTTTTGAGGCAATACCATGGTACAATACAGATTTGCAAAATGGTGAAAGTTTCCAATATCACAACAAAAAATACATATCATATATAAAAGAACTTGATAACGAAATGCTATTGATTGTAAATGTGCCAAACAACGAGCTTATGGGATTTGTAATTTTACATGCAGCGATTTTACTTGCGATGCTAATGATAATCGGTATAATATTCTCTATTATCATATATTTTGCACTAAAAAAATATATTAATACTCCAATTGAACAATTAATGGAAATCGCAAATAAAATTGGTCAAGGAAATTTGGATGCTGAAATTACAATTCAAAAGCCCGAAGAATTTGCAAAACTGGCAGAAACTTTTGGAACAATGGCTAAAGACATAAAAGAACATATTTCAAACATTAAAAATATAACAGCCGATAAAGAAAGAATGGAATCTGAGTTATCAATTGCAAAAGATATACAACTTTCAGCCGTACCAAACTCTTTCTTTAACGAAATGAAAGAATTCGATATTTTTGCAACTATGGATACGGCAAAAGAAGTCGGTGGAGATTTTTACGACTTCTTCTTTATTGATAATTCAAAATTTGTATTCTTAATAGCTGACGTTTCAGGGAAAGGAATTCCTGCTGCCCTGTTTATGATGACAACAAAAACTTTAATCAAAAACCTTGCAATGGAAGGTTATCAACCAAAAGAACTCTTTGAAAAAATTAATAACCAAATATATGAAAATAACAAACAAGGCTTCTTTGTGACTTTGTTTGCTGCAATTATTGATACCAATACGGGGAAAATTACATTCATAAATTGTGGTCACAATCCTCCTCTAATCAAGAAACAAAATGGAAATTATGAGTACAAAAAAATGCCTGCAAACTTAGTATTAGGAGCGATGGGGAACATTGAATATCAAACATTTGAAACTACTTTTGATGTAGGTGACACAATATTTTTATACACAGATGGGGTTTCAGAAGCAATGAATAAAGATGGTGAATTGTATAGTGAAAAACAGCTACTGGATTGCATAAATAATAATATCAATAATGATGTAACTACAACAATTAAAAATGTACGAAAAGACGTGTACAGACATGCTGATGGCGCAGAACAGAGTGATGATATAACCATGCTTATCTTTAAATATAACGGAAAAGATTCTAACACATTTGTAGCAGAAGCAAAAAAAGAAAACTACGACAGTTTTTTGGCATGGCTTGAAAAACGATGCACCGAAAAAAATGTACCACAAAATATCATCATGAAAACAGAATTGGCAGCAGAAGAATTGTTCTTAAATATTGCAAATTATGCTTATGCTGAAAGTGCTAAAGTCGGAACAATCACAGCAGTATTAGAAGATGAAGATAACAGTATAGTTCTGAAATTTATTGATAACGGAGTAAAATATAATCCTTTGGAAAAGGCTGATCCTGACATTTCTTTGAATGCCAGTGACCGTCAAATCGGAGGTCTAGGTATTTTTATGGTAAAAAATACCGTTGATGACATTCAATATGAATACAAAAACAATCAAAATATACTCACAATAACAATTCGTTATTAATTAGCATTCTAAATGTGTTTATGGGAAAATTATATTTGTAGACAAGGGATAGGATATCACTATGAAAAAATTACTTATATTATTGACATTACTGGTTTTATGCGCACCTACTTATGCAAAAAATATACGTTTTATACAGGCAACTGATGTGCATATGACACAAAAAAGTGCTGATTACGTAAAAAACTTTATTGATGATATTAATAAAAATTATAGCGACATAGATTTTTTAATGTTCAGTGGTGATAATATCAACAGAGCCGACATAAGAGATTTAGATTTATTCCTTGATATCGTTAAGAAAGCAAAGCCAACAGTATATGTAATCCCAGGAAACCACGATTTGTACTTACAAAACGATTTGGGAAATGTTAAATACATGTCAGAAGTACGTAAAAAATTAGGTTTCTATCATAGCTCTAAACCAAATTATATTTTCAAAAAAAAGGGTGTCATCTTCATAACAATGAATGGTGTAAAAGAAGTAATACCGAGTCCAAACGGATATTATAGAGAAAACGAACTGAAGTGGTTAGATAAGAAATTAACTCAATATAAAAACAAAAAAGTTGTTATTATTCAGCATTTCCCTTTGCTTGATACTAATGTAAAAGGTCACAATTTATACAAAAAAGATCAGTATTATGAAGTTTTGAAAAAACATGATAACGTAATTGCTATTGTGGCAGGTCATTACCACAGGAATCAAGAAGAAATGCAAGATGGAGTCTACCATATCCTTACACAACAATTCTCTCACGGAAAAGCGTATAAAATAATAGAGATTGACCCTGAAAGTGGATTTATATTCACAACATTAATTGAAAAATAATAAAAAAAAGGACTCAAAAGAGTCCTTGGAATTAAGAATAGCTGGAAGTATGAAAAAGATTTAATAATTATATTAAATCTTTTTTGCTTATT
>JAKSUP010000250.1 GCA_024408905.1 bacterium | reverse complement strand
TCAGGCTTATTGGAAAATGTTGTAATGTTAGTATCACAAGGAGCAAATATTAATATAAAAGATAAAAATAATTTATCCCCAATTATAAAAGCTTTGAAATATGACGATGTATTTGATTATTTATTAAAACAAAAAGCTGACTTAAATACAGTTGATAATTGTGGAATAGGACTTGTTCATATATTGTGGAATGATATTGACAAATTAAACAAATTAAAAAATTATAATGCAAAAATGGATTTAAAAGATTACGGTGGGAAAACGATTTTGCACTATTCTGCTGAGGATGCAGATACTAACTTGATAAAAGAACATTTATCTATGGGAATTAATATAAATTCTGTTGATTATCAAAATAAATCTCCAATCTTTTATTCTAAGAATATTCAAATATTCGAATTTTTACATCAAAATGGTGCAAATCTTAATATTCAAGATATATATGGCAATTCATTACTCCATCAAGCCATAATAAAAAAACAAAATAATATTATTGATTATTTAATAGATAATGAAATTAATTTAGATTTAGAAGATATTAATGGTAAGACTCCATTATTTTTAACGATTGATAACCCGGAACTTTTTGATAAGTTAAACCAAGCAGGAGCTGATTTACATCATAAAGACAAAAATGGTCAAAATTTATTGCACTATGCTGCTATAAATGATAACAGCGAATTATACCTTAAATTACTAAATTTAGGGCTTAACCCTTTTCTGAAAAATAATTCAGGAAAAACTTCAGTAGATATAGCTAAATCAAAAAATAATATTGCTATCATTAATATGTTTAAAACAGGTGATATAGGTTTTGCAAAAGTTGTTGGTATGACTCAATTAAAAAAAGAATTGTCAGAAGCCGTCATAGAACCACTAACTAATAAAAAATTATACGAAAAATACAAAATACCTGCTTCAAACGGAATTCTTCTCTATGGTTTACCTGGTTGTGGTAAAACTTTTATTGCTGAAGCTTTGGCTGAAGAATCAGGACGTAACTTTTTTCAACTTAAGACATCTGACTTTTCTTCCACGTATTTAGGAATTGGAACAGAAGCAATTAAAAATGTTTTTGAAAAAGCAAAAGCCAACGCACCTTCTATAGTTTTTATAGATGAAATGGATGGATTGCCTCGGCGAACGGAAGGAAATGATCCTGTGTCTGCTGATAACAACCAAATTGTGAATGAACTATTACAGCAAATGAATCATTTACAAGAAAATAATGTTTTTGTTATTGGAGCGACTAATAATCCTGAAATGATTGATACAGCGATAAAACGTCCGGGGCGCTTGGATAGAAGATTTTTTGTTCCACCGCCGGATGAACAAGCAAGAGTATGGATGTTTAGAAAGGAATTGCAAGAACGCCCTTGCAATTCAGATATTGATTATACAAAATTGGCAACTAAAACAGAATATTACATAGCTAAAGAGATATCTCTTATTGTGCAAAATGCAGCAAAGACAGCAATGAAAGATAATTGCCGAAAAATTGAAATGAAAGATTTAACAGATGCTATAAAACAAATAAAACCATCTATTGCCAAGCAAGATGTTGAAAAATACAAGAAAAAATTGTCAATTTCTGACACAGCTAATATTGATAATAACAGGTCAATAATTAATTCTAAAGACAAAGGATTTGCCAAAATTGCAGGGATGAGCGATTTGAAAAAAATTCTGTATGAAGATGTAATAGAACCATTAAAGGATGTAAAATTATACAAAAAATATGGCTTAGAGCCTGCAAACGGACTTCTTTTATATGGACCTCCGGGAACAGGAAAAACATTTATTTCATCAGCTTTAGCCGAAGAATGTAACAGATATTTTGTAAGCATAAAACCATCTGATGTTTTAAGTCCATATTATGGTGAAACAACATTAAATATAAGAAAATTTTTTGAAACTGCGGAATATAATGCCCCATCAATAGTATTTATTGATGAAATAGATGCATTAGCTCCCTCAAGACGTAACGGACATTCTGTGTCTGTGAATCAAGTTACTGAGCTTTTACAACAATTAAATGATTGTGCAGATAAAAATATTTTTGTAATTGCTGCAACAAATGAACCACAAAATATCGATGAAGCTGTTAAACGTGTTGGTAGATTTGATAAGATGATTTTTGTTCCACCACCGGATTTAGAAGCCAGAAAAGAATTATTTAAGATGAAGCTGAAAAATATATATGCAGAACAAAACCTTGATTACGATAGACTTGCCGAATTAACTGAAAATTATACAGCTAAAGAAATTCAAAAATGTATTATTGAAGAAGCTGCAAAAGCAGCAAAAAGACAAAAACGTAGAATTAGTTATAATGATTTATTGAAACAAATCAATAACTATCAACCACAGCTGTGTTCATCTAAAATTGAAGAATACAGGGAAAAAGGGAATTTATAAAATTAACTTATCCTACCGATAAAAGGCACTACTGTTCATAATAAATTTTAGCTTATTCAATAAGACAGAAACGTTGTTGTACAAATGCTTTTGAGTGTTTCTGTGAATATGGTTTAAATTATAACTTTGTAAAAAGTCCATTATTTGCAATTGTTATTAATGTTTTTAATGGTACGTCTTTGCAGAAGTCCTGTAACTTTTGAAGTTTTAATAGGATATTGGTATTTGCATAATAAAGAAAGGCTTGAATATTTTTATTCCAAATTCAAAC
>JAKSUP010000025.1 GCA_024408905.1 bacterium | reverse complement strand
TTTATCAACATCGGAAGTATTTAAAATTCCCTGTGCCCTTATGGAATTTAAAAGAGTTTTTATCGTATCAAAATTTTCATTAAGCTCTGATGTATTATCGAATTCAGCCATAAAAGTCTATCCCTTATTCTCATGTTTATACTCGTTATTAATTATATACTAATATAAAAATAGTGACAAATAATAATTTTTTTTTTAATATTATCTTAAATTAATGTTACACAGGTAAACCAAATTTATGAATTGGATATATTTTATTTTAATTGCAACGTCATTAGTATTCGGATTAATTAATGGGAAGCTTGACAGTGTTGTCACAGCTATGTTCAACGGATGCGATGTGGCTGTAAAAATAGCAATTTCACTAATAGGTATCATGGCATTTTGGCTTGGAATTATGAAAATCGCAGAAAAATCCGGTCTTGTAAATGTAATATCCAAGATGATATATCCAATCGTTAAGCCCTTGTTTAAAGATGTAAAAAAAGATAATCCTGCTATCGGAGACATAACCATGAGTTTGGGGGCAAATGCGCTGGGACTTACTAATGCAGCAACTCCTATTGGTTTAAAAGTTATGAAAGAATTGCAAGAGGATAATCCTAATAAAAACGTAGCAACTGACAGTATGTGTATGTTTTTAGGAATGAATACTGCCGGATTTCAAATAATTCCTGCCACGGTCATCGCTATTTTAGCCGGTCTGGGGGCAAAAAATCCTACTGAAATTGTCATACCAACGCTTATTGTTACATCATTGTCTTTTATTGTTGCTATTATAACAGCACTTGTATTACGTACTTTATGGAATAAAAAGGAGAATAACGAATGATTTCCAAAATTTCTCTTTTAATACTTCCATTAATGATATTAATAATTCTTGCTATGGGAATGATAAAAAAAGTTCCAATATACGAAGAATTTGTCGAAGGTGCAAAGGACGGATTCAAAGTATCAATATCTATCATCCCATATCTTGTTGCCTTGATAGTTGCAATATCAATGTTTAGAGCATCCGGAGCATTAGATTATTTTTCACAACTTTTAAGCGTTGTTCTTGATAAATTTTCGATTTCTGCAGACATTGTCCCGATTATGTTTACCCGTTCGTTGTCCGGTTCTGCTACATTGGGGATATTTTCCGAATTAGCGACCGTACACGGAGCAGATGACTTTGTCACCAAAATGGCTGCCGTTATGGTTGGCAGTTCAGAAACAACATTTTATGTACTTACGGTATATTTCGGATCTGTAGGGATTAAGAAATTCAGATATTCAATATTAACAGGAATAATTGCAGATATTACAGGTATTGTACTAGCAATTTTGGTTTCTCGACTGTTTTTTCTTGCCAACATTGGGTAGTGTTTGAATATTTTACATTCTCATCAATTTCGTGACGCTGTAATACAGCAAAATTTATATCAATAAAATTAATCTTTGATATTTGCTCCACTATGTATTCTGAAGAACCACAGTTGGTACAATAATGATTTTGAGGTTCAATAACCCCGTTTCTGCAAATGGCTTTCATTTTTACACCACAACATGAGCATCTGGTTATGTACCAATCATTATGTATTAATTTCCCACAGTCCGGACAATACCCGTATTCCATATCAGGAGTTATTTTTTCGTGCATACAAGTCTTTTTTAAATTAAACAAATTAGTTAAAAACATACCGTACCTCGCTTTACATAATTTATTTAATGTAATTTTGCATTTAGTCAAATATTCATCAACTTTATTAAGTTTTGTAAAAGTTTCAACAGAAAATGTCAATTTTTAAGACAAAAAAAACTTTTTATTCATGCAGGGATATTATAAAGCAAAATCACGTAAATACTATATTTCATTATACTACACTTCACACATTAAAGTTTTTAGAGTCGATAAGACTCTTTTTTTTGTAATAAAACGTAATAATAGTCATATTTTTGTTGCCAATTACGAAAATAATAAGTATAATAAATACACTTAATCGAAAAAATTTATGTAACAATTTAGCCGAAAAATGTTACATAATGTCAATTAGCTGAAATTAAAATACTTTATATTAATATACGTAGATAGTTTGATAAGGATTGTTATAGTTGAATATTGATAAATGCTCATTAGCAGATACAAATAATATGAGTAATGACATAATGCGACATAATTATGTCAACGATTCAGCGTGCAACCCAAGTTTCGGTTCTGCTGCTATTGACGCTATGGGAAGTACAATGCAATCTATCCAAAATGGAGGATTTTTGGTATCATTCCTTATTCAAGATTGTTTGGGCATGACATTACCACGCGTCGGAGCAGCATTTTTAAGAGATAAAGATATTACCGGACAGTACAACGTTCAAGAAGGTTTTGAAGTGCTTGGCAGAGAAGGCTTAACCGGACCTTGCATGATGGCAGTTGCTCCAATAATGTTCACTATTGCAGCACTGTTTTGTAAATCAACAAGTGTAAACTCCAGACTTATTAAACGTATGGGAAACAGTCTAAAAGAACTTGTTTCCAAACAAAATTTTGATAAAACTTTATTGAAAAATAAAGACAAATTTAAACAAGAATTTTATAAAGACAACATCAAAAATATCCTTTCAAACACTATTGGGAAAGAGAATGTAAAAGAAGATTCAATTAACTACATACTTAAACAACTAAACAACTATGAAAAAATTCCGAACGATGCCAAAATCAAAGGTATGTTTGGCAAGAAAAAATATCGTTCAAAATGTATGAATAACATAGTTGAACATATTAATGACCTAAAATACAAATCATCTACTGAGTTAGATATGCTTGGCAGAATTAAATTCGGTTCAGAAGTTGAAAAGGATGTTAAAACATTCAACACAAAAGACGTATTTGACGCACTTATAAAATACAGCGATGACACAATAACTCTTAACAAAAATTTAGATAAAATTGACGCTTCATACGCAGAAAGCATTAAAAACAAAATAATCGGCAAAAGAGTAATTGCAAATATTACGACATTAGCTGCAACATTAGGAGTTTTGTCCGTATTACCAAAAATTTATGCAAAAAGTGACATTTCACCGGCAGCCAAGACATTAATGCAAATGAAAGAAAATGAGAAAAAAGAAAATACAACGTCTGACGAAGTTTCATTTAAAGGTAAAGCCCCTAAAAAAAGCCTTTTGGAAAAGCTTGGAAAACTTATTTCTAAAAGAAACGATAAGTATGCCGGCGAATTAGAATATAATGGACACAACTTTACTAACACCTTAATGGCAGGCTTGTCATTGTTAGGTTTACTGGCACCAAGAGGTGCAAGGGCTTATGCAAGGGCGCAAGTGAACGAAGATGGCAAAAAGGATTTATCAGAATTATACGAAATTCTTATAAGGGATGTTACATCTTCACTTGCAGTTATTTTCGCTGTGCCGATGCTAACAAGAGCATGCATATCTTCATATGAAAATAAAACAGGTTTTGTATTATTACAAAAAGATAGAAGTAGAACCGGATTTAAGAAATTTATAGATTTAATAAATCCTTATAGCAACGCACACGTTATGGATAATAATCAAATAAAAGCACTTTATGATAACATTACAACGCATGATAAAATGCTCAATTTCTGCGATTACATAACTAAAAATGACGGAGATTTGGAAAAAATAATTAGTAAATCAGAAAATGCAGATAAAATTTTGAGCAAGCTTCAATTAACTAACCTTACTCGAAAAGAAAAGAATGTGAAAATTACAGAACATATTAAAAATATTACCAAAAATATGGGCAAAGAAGATGCAGATAAACTCATACGTGATGTTATGAAAAATAGCTCAGGTAAAATCAATAAAATATTTAGCCATGCCAGAGGTTTAAATTCTGTACCGGCTTTACTAACCACATTCTTAGTATCACCATACATTTTAGGCTGGTGCATACCTAGATTAACATATGCAAATACAAGACGATTGCACGAAAAAGAAAAACAAGCACAAGCTTCGAAAGTTAATGCTACAGCTTAAAAGATTATAGATATGATGAAAGAATTGACTTAACGTAATTTTGAGTTTCTTTATATGGTGGAACATCTTCATACTTATCGACTGCACCCGGTCCGGCATTATACGCTGCCAAAGCCAAAACCACATTTCCATTATATCTGTTTAACATAGATTTTAAATATTTAACGCCACCTTCAATATTTTGTTCAGGGTCCATAGGGTTTGTAACCCCTAAGCTTTTTGCAGTTGATGGCATTAACTGCATCAACCCCATTGCACCAACTCTAGATTTAGCATTTGGGTTAAATCCTGACTCTTGTTTTATTAATGCATTTACAAGTTTTTCATCAACACCGTGTTTTTTAGACACATTTGAAACCAATTCTTTTATTTTTGCGATAGTATTGTTTACAGCTCCTTTATCTGCTATATTTTTGCCATTATAGACTTGAGCATTAACTCTCATTGAAGGATTTGTTAACAGGTCTCCGAATTTCGTTTTCGCTGTGGATTTTAAAACACTATCAAAACTAACCGTGTTGTGATTACCTTGAACAGAGCTTTCCTTTGGGACAGCTGACCACTGTGCATCCAGTCTTGATGCATAACTTTTCATCTGTATCGCTCTCTGCATAGCACTTGATTGACCAGACGTAGATAAAAGATTTTGTATCATTGATGAAAACATTATTATATATCCTTTCAAAATATATATCGTGCAATAAAACCCATGACTTTAATTTTTCACAAACAAATACACTAAATGATTTAATTATTATTTGATATATGTCAAATTAAAATGTAAACTTATGGATTTTTTTTTGTTAATATGTTAATATAAAGGCTAAAGCTAGGGAGAGTGTTTCTGTGAATGAGAATATTACTATTGATACAATTGATATAGAACTTGCAAAAAACATCAGCAAGTTTATAAGCAACCCTAATATTAGAAATAGGGCAATGGCGAATGCTATAGCAGCCAAAATTTCTAAGAAATATTTTGAGAATTATGACGTAGATGTAAAATCCGGTCTGCATAATGTAAGCGAAATTTTGGAAAGAATTGATATATCCGATATTTACGTCAATGGTTCATACATAGATGTGAGAGTGTATTTTGATGAAAACGAATGCTGTATTCCAAAATACAATGTAGACAACGATATAGTACCACTTGCGTACATGTTTATTAAACTTGAACCGGAATTAGATTACGCTACAGTTACCGGTTTTATAAGTTCGGATGCCGTCACAACTTGCGATTTTAACGATGATTTTTACATCATAAAAGAGGATTCTCTAACATCATTTTATGACATTGAACCATATATTGGATGCGAAGATTCTTCAGATACTTCTGAAGACATTGATGAAGCAATCTATGATTTTCTGGACAACAAATTGGATTCTGACGTTGAATTTATAAAAACGCTAATTCACTCAGAACAATATCGATTAAAACTAATAAATGCATCCCGAGCAAAGCAAATTTTTAACTTTGTAACGATTTCAGACACAACGGAAGAAACAGACATTATTGATAACAGTACAGAAACTGAAGACAATATGCTGGATGATAATACCGAAGATGAATTGGTTTTGACAGAACCTCTTGAAGAAGATTCTTTAACTATTGACGAAGAAGATTTTTCACTTGAAGAAGTCGAAGATACTAATATTTCAACTTTAGAACCGGATGATTTAAGCGAAAGTGAACCAATAGAAACTTTAGAATTGCAAGACGAATTACAAGAAGTTTCTAATGAAGAAATTGAACTTGATATAGACACAGAAGAAACGGATAGTATCATAAATGATGAAGAAAACGATGTGGTACAACAATCCTACGAACCTGTATTAGATATTGCAGACGAAACTGAAGAAATTAGCACAAATGAAATACAAGAGATAAATGACAGCCAGAATGTCATAGCTGATATCACAGAAGCTGTAGTTGAAGTTAAAGAAGATGATTCAATTATCAATGATTTACCAGAAGAACAAAATAGTGAATATACAACAGAAACAACGCCAAGCATAGACGCATACGAAACAGACAGAACAAACGCTAACGAACTAACCGAAGATGATTTAGAAGATGCTCCTGCGCAGGTTCAAGAGTCAAATGACGAATCTATAGAAACGCTCTTTGAAAATAAAACAGATGCAACTATTGATAATTTCCAAGAGCCTAAAAATGGTGATAAAAAGTCTTCTGCATTACCAATTATTGGTGTAATAGCCGTCATTGCCGGATTAGGGTATTTTGGGTATACAAAATATGTAACATCAACACCATCTACAGATACATTGTTAACGGAACAAAACTTACCACAGGAAAATCAAGTTGTACCGGATAAAAAAGTTGATGAGGCAATGCCAATAGAAACCGTTGAAAATGAAAAACACGTAGAAACAAAGGATGAGGGTAATTCATTGTCAATACCTGAAATAGAAAGGAATTTAGGAGCCTCAATTTCTGTTTCTAATCTTTCTACGCAATGGGAAGTTCCTCAATCTTATGTCGCAAATAGTACTGCAACAAGATATTTGACAAGAATGGGGAAAGTTATTCAGCTTGAATTAAAAACAGAATTATTACTTTTAAGCAAGCCTCCGATAACAAACAAAATAGCTGTTGAAGTTGAATATAACAAGGCAAAACTGAAATTTGAAGTAAAAAATATAACAGCATCCAGTGGAGATGCAGCTATTGATCAAACTATAAAGAACACTGTATCAAAAGTTCTTGACACTAATATGAATGTTAATATGAATGTATTTAATAATATGCAGGGGAATCCCGTACTTGTAATTCGTTTATAGAGAAGATAGATATGGAAAGAAAATACTACGATACGATTTTAAATTTAATAAAAAACCACAGAAGATATCCCGGCTTGGAGGATATAACAGAAGCAATTGTTGAAGATGTCTATAATCATGCCGGAAATATTCTTGAAGAATTAACTGATGCCCATACAATTGAGACATATTTAAGCAAAATGGTTTCAACGGCAATAATAACCGTTCCAAGACGATTAAACCATGAAACAAGACGTCCTGATACAAAAGTTGTTCAGGCTTTAGAAAATATCCATAGGCGAATGGAGAACTCAGCTAAAAATACTGAGAAGGAAGACGTTGAGGAACAACTAATCCTTGAAGAAGAACCTGTTGAAGAGATTGTTGAAGAACAATCAATCATTGAAGAAGAACCTGCTGAAGAGATTGTTGAAGAACAATTAATCCTTGAAGAAGAACCTGTTGGAGAGATTGTCGAAGAACAATCAATCATTGAAGAAGAACCTGTTGAAGAGATTGTTGAAGAACAATCAATCATTGAAGAAGAACCTGTTGAAGAGATTGTTGAAGAACAACTAATCCTTGAAGAAGAACCTGTTGAAGAGATTGTTGAAGAACAATTAACTCTTGAGGAAGAACTTGACAAAGATGAAGAAATCCAAACAAGCATATCTCATGATGACCTTGTTGAAAAGATGATAAATGGGACGACTGAGCATGAAACACTTGATGACGATAGTTCCGACAATTGTCTAATTGAAGATACAAGCGATGAAGATGATTTGTTAGAAATTAATGTGAACGATGAATTACTCGAAGAACAAGATACAACAGATGAGCTTGCAGAAGAAATTACAGAAAATTCAACAGAAACCGATACAGAACAAATTCAAGACGAACATTCTAAAAAAACATCGGATGGAGAATTTGTTCCACCAAAATACGACCAATTGGCATTTACACCTAATAACGCTGAATCAGACTATGATACAAATAGTATAATTACAGAATTACAAGAATTAAATACTAATAGTAAAGATCTTAGGATTCTGGATGTATACAACCTAAAATATAATCAAAATAAATCTGTAGCAGAAATTTCAAATTTACTTGACATTTCAAGCGAAAATGTAATCTTAGCCCTTGATAAAATTGTAGGAGTCGTAAAGGAATAAAATAAAATGCTCTGTCCTAAATGCAAACAAGAAATTGAAGATAATTCTTTAAAATGTGGCCATTGTGGGGCAAGAGTAGGGTTATTATGCAAAGATTGTGGCAGCTATAATGAAATCACGGCAACATCTTGTACTAATTGTGGTAAGATATTGATAAAATTTTGCAAAGATTGTGGAGCTGCAAACAGGCCAAATGCTACTAAATGCAGAAAATGTGGTTCAATTTTTAATGACGAAAATGAAGGAAATAACAATCTGGCAGAAACAGAGGAAAGCATACAACCAATATATTTTGCATCAATGAACTCCCAACAAAAGGTAAAGTCAAAGTTAATTGAAGGTATACGAAATAGTGCCTCAAGAATTATAACCATTAATGGAGAAAGTGGAAGTGGTAAAAATTTAATCCTAAATTCTGCTATAAATGAACTAAAGAATAATAATATTCTGTGGCTGATGGCTAATTGTACACAAATCAGTCAATTGTCACCATTTGGGTGTTTTCAAGATATACTTTTGACATTTTTTAATATCAATAATTTCTGTCCTGACACGCTGCAACTAAAAAAGAATTCTCTAAAATTTTTCAAACAGGATTTTCCATCACTTACAAACTCTGAAATTATAGATTTACTTAATCTTCTGTACCCTGATAACTTAGATAAGTATGAAAATATTTATTATAATAAAGCCAAAACATTTGATTTAGTAAAAAAAGTTTTAGCCACAATTGTGGAAAAAATGAAAGTCGTATTTATTATAGATAATTTCGAACTGATTGATGGAATGTCATATGATTTCATAAAAGAGTTATTAAATGATGACTATATGCTTGAAAGATGCAAATTCATAATAGTATGCACAGAACCAAAACCCGGTCTGGGCTTAATTAATTCACAAAAATTATCAGAAGAAAATTATTTAGATTTGGCTATCGCTCCTTTCACGCAAACACAAATTGAAACATTTATAAAACAAAATTACAAACAAGAAGTAACGCGAGTGCTTTCAACAAAAGCCATCAAAATTTCAAACGGAAATCCTGCAATATTAGAACAAATAATACAATATCAAAATGATATAATCCAAAACAATATTAAAGAAAAACCATACACAACATTTGACAATCTTATCAATTTAAGGCTGGAAATACTAAAAAATGAGGATTATCACGCATACAGGTTCCTGTCTGCAATGTCCGTTCTTGGAGAAAAATTTTACCCTGCTATGCTTGAACATTTTGACAATCTGTCTCCTACTGAATTTGAACGAATTATATCGAAACTTATAGATGCTAAATATATCGTTCCGATAAACAACTTGGCTTTTGAATTTAAGAGTAAACTTTTATGGAAGGCTATCATTTCTATTACAAAATTGGATAATAACTTTGAAGAAATACTCAATATTCTTTATGAAATTTTAAGCATCTATAAACAATCATCTGTTGCACTATTAGGATATATCGTACAAAAACTCAACAATAACGACCAAGCTTTCGATGTATGGACATTATTAATGAAACAGGCTTCATATGTCGGTGATATTGGATTATACATAATTACGCAAAAACAAGCACTAAAATTAATCGAGAATAAAACAAGCGAATTTTACGTAAAAGTCAAGAAAAATATATACACGCGAGTAGGAAAACTCTTAGAACCTATTGACCACAATGCTTCATTTGAGTATTTACAAAAAGCAATTATGATGCTTGAAGATCATGAAACTGCGCTACACATAGAGCTTTTGGGATATATTGCTTCTTGTTCAATGAAATCAGGTAACTATTGGGGAGCAATAGAGTGTGTTGATAATGTATTAAACCATTTGCCTGACACAATGGGATTTAGCAAAGTATTAATTAAATCCAGACAAATAAGACCACTATTAAGACTGGGTAACTATGGACAACTCATTAATATTGTCGAAACCGAATTACTACCTGAAATAGAAAAAGTCTTAGGAAAAGGCAAAAATCTATCGCAAATAAAATTACATGATTTATTTAATATATGGTTAGACATATATTTTGATTTTGCAGAAACTTTAACTCTACAAGGTGATTGTAAGGCTTTCGAGATAATACAAACCATTTACGATATTTTAGAAAAAAATAATGTCAAAGATCCCGTCTTAACCTGTAAGGTGAATTTACTACTTGCGCTTGCGCACACCATTAAAGGTGACATAGAAACTTCAAAATCAATATTAGAAGATATTTTAAAAGAATATTCCTTGGATAGCATGGATGCGTTTGTAGTTTCAAGGTGGAATTTCATTGATATTTTAAATAAATTTTTTGAAAAAGATTACAACACATTACACTCAGAATTATTTAATGTAGCTGCCTATGCCAATAACACAAATGACACATTTACTAAAAATATTCTAAAAACATTATTAGCTAAAATATTAAAAGACAATAACCAAACAAAAAAAGCTTTAGAAATTTTAGAAGAACAAGTTGCTTACTTTGCAAAAGAAAAAGTTTCTACAGGGGTATTATTAGCTTGGTATTTAATTGCAGAAATCAAACTAATTACAAATGGAACACAATTTGCACTTGATATTGCGACAAAAGCACTTGATATTGCACAAGGTCCAAGTATCAACAACTACTACTTTACAGCATTATTTAACAAATTAATCGGAGAAATTTATTTAGCAAAACAAGACTTTGAGTCTGCTAAAGTTTATATAGAAAAATCCGTCTTTGTTTCAAAACTTTTTGGACTTGAACAAATACAAGTAAAAGCTTATTTGCTATGCGCCAAATTATACCAAGAACTGGCTCTGCCTAAATCAGGCGCCAGAGGAGATTATATAAAACAAGCATTAAAAATGTTCCAATTGGCTAAAAATGTTCCAATTGTCGCTAGGCATGAAATATTACAGAAGAAGATAAAAGAAGATTTATCCATTCTAACATCATTCTGCAAGCTTAACGGAATAGTTTTAAGAAAAGAAAACAAATAAGTTATTGTTCTTCTATATTACCTTGATAGTCCTCTATGAAATCTAATTGTTCTTCCTGTTCGGGTACAT
>JAKSUP010000249.1 GCA_024408905.1 bacterium | reverse complement strand
TTAAATCATATGAGTTGGCAATTAAATATAACCCTAATTATGACATTGCTTTAAACAATCTGGGTGTTATTTATTTAGATGATTTAGGACGTGTAAATAAATCAATTGAATTATTCCAAAAAGCCGTAGAAATTAACCCTAATTACGCTTTAGCGTATTTTAATTTAGCTCGTGCGACATCTATCATTGGTGATAAGATTGAAGCAGCAAAATTATATCAAATGGCACAAGATATAAATAAAGTTACCCAAGAAATTGACCCTAAAGATATTGCTGATAAAATTAGTGAATTATTTGAATCATAATGATAATAAAAGCTTTACCAAAAATTTTTATGATATATAATATTATCCTAAACGGAAGTTAAAAATGCAGTATGAAGATAAAGATGGTTTATCCCATCTGATAGAAAAAGAGATTAACTCTAACGATAAAATACTAAAACCCGATTTTTCGCAAAAAACCGGCCGTGAATTTATGGCTTTATATTTGCAGACAAAATTTTCTCAATTAAAATTGTATGATACGAAAGCGCATAAACCTTTATTCATCAGTATCAAACCGAATTTTGTACAAAAATTTTCACAACGACTAATTTCTAACCCTGATAAAAAGATTATGATATGTATTACGGGTGAATCTGCTTCCGGCAAATCAACTATGTGTAAAGCTGTTTCTAACATCATTGAAAGCTTTAATATGCCTGTAACTATTTTATCTACAGATAATTATTTCAAAGACATTTCAAGTTTAATTAAAAAGTACGGCTCATTTGATGCACTAAGAGACAATGGTTATGACATTGATTCTCCTCAAAGCTTTCAAAATGATATATTAGAGGAAGATTTGCAAGCATTATCAAGAGGCGAAGACATATATTCTCCGGAATATTTACCCAATGGAACCGGTATTTCTGTGCCAAAATCGAAATTTGTACCTGCAAATAAATTGATACTTGTTGAAGGTATTGCGACAATGTACGAAGGCGTTAAAGACATCTTTGACATTAAATTGTATGTAGAAACTACTCAGGAAGTAAGAAAAGCGAGATTTCTAAAACGTGCTTCTGCAGAACGAAATCAAGATATTGAGAATGCACAAAAGCATTGGAACTATGTAATTGGTGCCGGTGAAAAATATGTAAAACCTGCTCGTCAAGAAGCTGATATTATATTGAATGGTGATATTGATATTGAGTATTTTTCAGGGATTTTGGAATATATTCACGCTATTACAAATAATTTTGTTGCAGAATAGAGTTAGAAAATATTCTTTATTATATTAGGTAATATTCTCTTCCCTTCAATTAAACTTTTCCAATAATTTAATTCATCTCCACTTAGTGATAAATGTAAATATGATGTAACTACATCATCTTGTATGCGATTAATACGCTGTGATGTTATTATTTTTTTGCAAGCATTATATACTGTAATAAGTTTGCTCCAAGCAATATCAAGAAATATGTTTTCTTCGCCACGTTTAAGTATGGGAACGAAGCTATCTGTTGTAATATTCGATTCTTTGGGATAAATATACTCTGGTGATAGCTTTACAAAATCTCTATGATTTTTTACTTTAATATTAGTATAATCATCTTTTGGTAAAAAACCTCGTGATACGTGATAAATAATAGCTTTAGGTAATGCAATTCTGTTAATGCATTCTAAGCCTAATTCTAATGCTCGCTCTATTTGAAGTTGGTCTAATCTTGTACCTAGGCCTATATAATTAGTTTCTTTTGCTGTCATATATCCTGGATACATTTGCCCATTTTGTACAAAAAAGTACTTGTAACCGAGTTCGTTACCATCATTATCTAATATAAAAATTTCTTCAATTTTTTTATCATTTATGCCAGTTTGCATAAGCATTGGCTTAATATTGTATTCCACATTGAGTTCTACAGGTTCCCCTGTTAATTTATTTTTTACTAAAATTTTATTAGGTTTATTACCATTATACGTGAATGTATCAGTAAATAATTCTTCCATTGAGCCGGATGTAAAAACATTATCTGCTTTAAAATTTTTGATATATTCTTCCGATTCTTTGCAGTCTTTATATAATTTAGGATTTAAAATTTTCCAAGATATTGAATTAACTTTCATTTTTTTCAACCTTATCGAGATATTTTGCTAAACCTTCTCCCATAGAGAAACATGAAGGTATAATTCTCAAAGCAGCTTGTGCTTCAAAATCTGCAGAAATACACCGCCCTATGACGAAAAGATTGTCAAAACCGTCAACCATTAGCGATTCGATTGGTAATTGGTATTCTTTAAATACCTTTTCAAGTTTAGAACTGTCTTTTTTGTCTGAATGAATATCTACAGGATAGTTCGATATTAGTACAGGCAATTTAAAGCATTTTCCGGATTTTAAATCATCTATTGTGTAAATATATTTACCTTTCACACGTCTTGAAACCCTTATGCCTATTGAATTTGCAATGGATGATATGTATGCATTTTCAAAGCCTTTTAAGTATTTTTTACAAAATTCTGATAGCCTTAAAATGGCTGCACGGCCTTCTATATAAGCTCTTGAGATGTCTAATGTATAATCCAATATTCTTGGGCAATTAAAAGCAATCGCATCAGGCGTTCCGGCTACAGAAAATATCTGAAAATAGTTTGTATCTTCTGTTTTTAAGACGTTATCGGCTAAAGCCTTGTTAAATAAAGGCTT
>JAKSUP010000248.1 GCA_024408905.1 bacterium | reverse complement strand
GCTGTCTCTGCTTGTAAAAAAGAAGATTTAAAAGAGATGATTCTCTAAAATTTCTTCAATGCTTTTTTTAATCTGTTTAACTTTTCTTTTGTAGTGCCTAATCCACATAGTAACATTGTTGAAACTTCGTTTGTACGTTCATCTTCAATATTGTATTTGTCATAGAGAATAGATGACAGTTCTTCCCCCGTTAATCCTTCCTTTTTAATAAGAATTTTTGTTATATCGTCTCCGAAAAATTCAATATTATTGAGTTCGTTTCGCAATGTTTCTATATTTTTAATCAAGTCTTCAATACTTCTTTTCCCACGTTTTGAATTTAAATAGTTTATATTGGATTCTATAGTCATTAGCATTGGATATGAAGGTGAAGTCGTGTTGATCATTTTCAATGCTTCTTGTGGGTCTAAATCGTTTGAATGTAAAAGTGCTGTCGGGTTTATTCCCCCTGCAGTTTTATGTAATGACTGGATTGTATAATCTGCAATTTTTACAGCTGATTCGGGAAGTTTATCGCAAAATGGATATAAGGCCCCGTGTGCTTCATCAACAATTAATTTTACATTATGTTTGTCACAAATTTGTTTAATTCCTCTAATGTCTGCAACTAAACCTTCATAAGTTGGAGAGGTAATTATTATTGCATCAGGCTTGTTTTTTGAAAATAAATTTTCAATTTGTGAAGGCTTTGGTGGAACATATACTCCCCAGCTTCTATTGTAGTCAAGTTCATAACTTATGATTTCGCAGTTTGCAAGCGATGCTGCGTTTTTGTGACAAGGGTGTGCCTTTTCCCAAATCATAATTTTTTTATTTTTAGCACAAGTTAAAACAGATGCGATGACACCACTTGTAGAACCGTTTGTTAAAAATTTTGTAAATTTGGTTCCATATATTTCGGAAGCTTTTTTTTCAGCATTAAATAAAGCTTTTTGTGGATTGTAAGCATCAACTTCTGAAATATCTGCTTTGTACCAGTTGTAGAATTTGTGCAATATAAATAATTTGCCACTGTGGCTTGGAGTTGTAAATAATAACTTACTATTTTTCTTTTTTAATATTTTAATCAAATTCATAAAAAAAATTATAGCATAAAGACGAATAATATTGAATAAGTGTATAACAGACATTATATAAATAGCTCAAAAGTATTATTATAATAGGGTTGTAAAGATATTAAGTGTATGTTATAATATAATTAGAGCGAAATATATCTAGAGTGTTAATAACCCCAAACCACTCTTTAATAAAAAAGGTATCCCGTTTACTTTAATAAAAAGGTAATAACAATGGATACGGCAATTCTTACAAGATCAACACTTGAAAGATCTGCGACAAGCGCGGCAGGGATAGGTATTGCGTTTTGTTTGCTCTTAACACAAACATTGCTTATATCAGCCAAGGATTTAGATACAGGAAATTATACAGGCTTATCTCCGACGTTGAATTATATTAAAGATGAGCAGCAAAAACGAGAGCAAGATTTTAATTATTCAATCAAACAAAAATACGCAGGGGCAAAGATTACAGAAGTTGATAAAGGTGTAAAACATGTCAGAATGATTCGTTTTTATAATAACAGACCGGTAAGGATAAATATAGTCGAATTATCAACAGGGGTTAACGGAGATTTAGAAGTTGAGCCAATGATAGCGTCAGGAAACAATAATTTGGCAACTCGTTCAAAAATTTCTACAATAGCACAAAGGGAAAATGCAATAGCTGCAATCAACGGAGGATACTTTAAGCCACAAACCGGAGTGCCTTTGGGAACTTTGATGATAAATAAACAATTTTATACAGGACCTATTTATGATCGTGTAGCTATGGGAATTTTTGATAATGGTTATGATATGGCGAGAGTTCAATTAAAAGCTAATTTGGTAACTAATAAAGGCAAGGTTAAAATTGATAACATTAACCAACCAAGAATGTTATCAACTCATACAATTGTGTATACACCTAGTTGGGGAGAATTTTCTCCTGTATCACCAAAGTATGGCACTCAATTAGTTATTGAAAATGGAAAGTTGGTAAAAGTTTCAGCCGGTAGCACAGCAATACCTAAAGACGGTTATGTAATTGTAGGTCCTTCTAAAAACTTTGAGCAAATATTAAAGGCAAATAGATTTAACCTTGATATAAAAATGAATCCGGATTGGGAAGGCGTAAATCATATAATAAGTGGCGGGCCTTATTTAATAAAGAATGGTGATATTTATGTTGATATGACTGCACAAAAATTAGCAGCAATAGGTGGAAGAAATCCACGTACAGCAATTGGTTATACGAGAGACAATCATTTAATAATGTTAACAGCAGACGGTAGAGAAGGTTCATCAATTGGTCTTACGTTAATGGAGCTGGCAAATTTAATGAAAGAATTTGGCTGTGTTAATGCAATGAATTTAGATGGTGGTGGTTCTACCGTGATGTATGTAAACGGGCAAGTTGTAAATAAACCTGCAGTTGCAGGAGGAATTCCTTTGTCACACACATTAATGGTCGTACCGAAAAAATATTCATAACATACTCAAACGCTATGGGGTTTATCGCTAAACCAAGCAAAAGGGCGAACTTCCAACGAAATTCGCCCCTTTTTTTAAAGTTTACAATGAACTATTTTACAAGTTCTTTGAAGCTTTTACCAGCTGAGAAAGCAGGAACTGTTTTAGCAGCAATCTTCAATTCTT
>JAKSUP010000247.1 GCA_024408905.1 bacterium | reverse complement strand
AGCAATTGTTGCCGGAGCCTTCTCGGATGACATAAATTTTTCCCAAATAAGTTTATACAAACGATATTGGTCATTATCAAGATATTTTTTAATACTTTCAGGTGTTTTATCCGGATATGATGGTCTTATGGCTTCGTGAGCATCCTGAACATTTTGTTTCCCTTTAACATATATATTTGTTTTATCAGGATAATATTCTTTTCCATAATTATCCAAGATAAAGTTTTTTGCCATTTCATGAGCATCGTCAGAAATACGTACACTATCAGTTCTCATATAAGTAATCAAACCAACAGGGTTGCCATCTATTTCAATACCTTCATAAAGTTTTTGGGCAACCTGCATAGTTTTTGAAACCCCAAACCCAAGTTTTGAACTTGCTGCACGCTGCATTGTTGAAGTTATAAAAGGCGCCGTCGGTTTTCTTTTTGTCTCTTTTTTGGTAACTTTTTCAACCGTACAGTTACAATCCGGAGATAGCAAATAATCTTTAATCTTAGTTGCTTCTTCTTCGTTATTTATATCAAACTTTTTACCTTTGTATTTAGAAACTTCTGCTTCAAAAGTTTTACCTTCTTTTTCTAATAACGTATGAATTGACCAATATTCTTTCGGAATAAATGCTTCGATTTCTTCTTCTCGCTCACAAATCATACGGAGTGCAACTGATTGAACTCTGCCTGCAGACAAATTTCTGTTTCCTATTTGTTTCCATAAAACAGGACTCAATTTAAACCCTACAAGTTTATCAAGAATTTGTCTTGTTTGTTGAGCTTGCACCATATCCATATCTATATCACGAGGATTTTCAACAGAATATTTAACAGCTTTTGGAGTAATTTCGTTAAAAACAATTCTGCAAATTTTTGCATCGGGTACGTTTAAGATTTGTCTTACATGCCACGCTATTGCCTCTCCCTCACGGTCGGGGTCGGATGCAAGGTATATTTTATCAGATTTTTTTGCTAAATCATTTAATTTTTTTACGACTTGTTGTTTGCCGGGGATAATTTCAAACTTAGGTTTAAAATGATTATTACCATCAAATCCCAAATTCTGTGTTGCAGTATCTTTTGTCGGTAAATTTCTCACATGACCAAAGCTGGCTTCAATTTGGAATCCGTCACCCAAAATCTTTTTAATAGTTTTAGATTTTGCAGGAGACTCAACTATAACCAACGCCTTCTCTTTTTTTGATTTTGAACTTTTTTCAGCCAATGCTTCTGCCATTTTTATACCTGTTTACCTTAAATTTAATTTATTGACACCTACTCCGTTTGTACCTGTCACCCTCAGCTTGTTCAATTAATCCGTTTAGCTCCAACCCTGTCAAACACATCAAAAGCTCGTTTGTCTCCATATTCGTTAAAGCTTGAATTTCATCAAACCCCTTCGGCTCAATTCCTATTATATCAAAAATAATTTTTTCATTATCATTTAAGTTAAGATTATTAATAATATTTGAATTATTTTCTGTTATATTAACAGTCCAATTCAAAGCATTTAATATGTCTTCTCCTTTTGTAACCATGGTCGCGCCATCTTTTAAAAGTTTATAAACTCCTTCTGTATTGGTATTATTAATAGCACCTGGGATACACATAAGTTCTCTGCCTTGCTCAAGCGTTAGATTTGCGCTAATTAAAGCCCCGCTTTTTAGTGCAGCTTCACCTACAACAGTTCCGTATGATAAACCTGTTACAATTCTGTTGCGTTGAGGAAATCTAAATTGTAAAGGTTCTATAGTCGGATAATATTCTGATATAACGGCACCCCCACCGTTTTTAATTCTGTCATACAAATCCTTGTTACCGTCAGGATATGTAAAATTAAGCCCGCTTGCGATTACTCCGATTGTTTTAAGGTTATTATCAAGTGCCGCCCTATGTGATGTTGCATCAATTCCGGTTGCAAGTCCTGACACAATACAAATGTCAGTATTTTTTAAATCCCCAATTACTCTATTAACCCCATCCTTACCATTAAGACTTGCCCTTCTTGAACCGACAAAAGCAACTGTTTTTTCTAAGTTGCAGGAAAATAAATCTCCCTGATAAAATAAACACATCGGAGGATTAGATATTTGACGCAACATATAAGGGTATTTGTCATCGTCATATGTTAATATTTGAATATTCTTTTTTAAAACGTAATCCAAAATCTCATCAAGGTTTTTTAATTTATTACGTTTTTCAATAAAATTTTCTGCTTTTTTTATAGAAAGTTCTTCAATTTGTTTTAAATCATTAATTGTTGAATTAAAAGCAATTTCTATATCCCCAAAGTAATTGTATAGTCTTTGGATAAAACTCGGATCCAAGTCCATTGATGCAAATGCTGTCCAAAATTTCAGATTATTCATTGTTTCAGTCTAGCATAAAAATATAATTTGATAAAAAGGATGTATGATTTTTAAATTTTATCTTTTTAAATTAATAGAATTATGCAGTTAATTTTTTAATAATTTAATGTTAATTTTTGTTAAAAAAATATTAAATTCTGAAATGACAATAATTAGAAATACTTTATTAATATAAGATATAAGAGAAAGTATTACTATGCCAATTACTGAAAAAAATGAATTTCTGCAATCTTTAGTTTTTTCAAGAGATACAAAAATCGATTATAGCAAACAAACCACACAGAATGCTCTTTTTTCTATATGGGATAAAGATAAGAGTGGTGATTTTAATGATGCCGAATGGGAAAATTACCAATAT
>JAKSUP010000246.1 GCA_024408905.1 bacterium | reverse complement strand
CCCTCTCCTAGGGGGAGGGTGCCTGAAAGGCAGGAGGGGGTTTTACTATTTTTTTGTTTTTATTTCTCTATGTGCATTTTCTTTTCTTTTTTAGGCAAGTAAAAGAAAAGAAAACGCACCCAAAAGAAAAGAAAACCAGCCAATGTTTAGAGCAACCTACGGTTGCAAGACAGAATGGATGTTGCAGGCAAAGCCTGCACTTTTTCCCTCGCTAAGTGACGCTCGGGAGGGGTAAATGTAATAAGTTGGCGAGCGTTTTTTAGCGAGCCTAAGAGTGTGGACCGTAGGTCCACAACTATCATTTGGTCAACTCACCCGAAGGGTGATGTGATATCTGCTTGGGTTTCTCTTTCTTTAAGGAGCTTTCTTTCTCTTTGTTGCACAGTAAAGAGAAAGAAAACTCCAAAAAAGAAATCTTAAAAAAGAAAAATGCACATAAATACATACTTATAATAAATATTATGTAATTTAAAAAGGAATGGTTTTAAACCATTCCTTTTTGTTTTCTTTTATTTTGTTTCTGAAGATTCAGTTAAAGTTTTAAGAATCAAATAAGAAGATTCCCAACCACTCATACCTGTTGTCTTATATTGCTGTAAATTTTTTGCTCTGGTATTTTTATTTTTTGCTTGTTCTTTATTGAATTTAGCAAGTTTCTTAGCATTAGCATTTCTATCTTTAACAATAGGATCAGCATAAGCCAAGAAATTTCTGTATTCTTGACAACCATAACCAACACTTACTTTTGAAGGGTAGTTGTAAGTCAAATAGTCATACAAATTCATTGCTCTTTCTGAATTTGCAGGTTTTCCTTGTAAAACTTCTAATGTGCTGCCGGGCATTTTAGTAATAACAACAACACCTGCTAAAGGGTTGTAACCTGCTTGAATCATCAAGTCTGCGCCTGTAACATCAGCAGCTTTGTTGTCGGATAATGATGCTTTACTTGCTAAGTAATCGCTGTTTGCAGCAGTTACTAAAACGTTATCTGCACTTAATTTGCTTGCAATAGCAGCTTTTGCGAAATCCCTTACTTTTGTTTTTGTAGCTTTGCCGTTGATGATGTGTCCTAGTTCTTTACCAATAACAGCAGCGACTTCGTTATCGTTTCCTGTATAAGACAAGTCTGTACTTGAGATAAGAACAACATTGGTTGTGGAAACATCTGAATTATCAGCTTCGCCATTTACAACTTTAAATGTTGTTGTAGTTGGTAATCCGTTCTTTTCAAGCATAACTTTTCCTACAGGAGCAACTCTATCTGCAGCAACCCAAGTTGCAGCAAAAGAAGGAGCTGACATAAGTGTGATTGCAAACAATGAAATAATTAATTTTTTCATACTCTACTCCATTTTTTAAATATAATAACCAAAAAACTCCCATTAGGGGAGTTTTAATAAAATGCCGACGGCCGGGGTCGAACCGGCACGTAGTTGCCTACACCAGATTTTGAGTCTGGCACGTCTACCAATTCCATCACGTCGGCTTATTCTGTTGTCAATAAGGGCAACTCCTTACCCTGTATGAACATTAAAACAAAAAAACAATTAAATTTCAATTATTATTTTTACTTTTTATCAAATTACCTTATATATCTTAATAAGAGTAATTCTGATAATTCAAAAATAGCTGAATAATATTTGTATGAAAAAATTTTTTATAACAATACTTTTAATATTTTTTATTACGTCATCAAGCGTGTTTGCTTCTACAATAGAAGGTGCTGTGAGTGAAGAAGGTAGTGGATATTCTTCGCGAATTATAGATAAAAATACAGGTCTTGGGGTTAGTGGTGCTAAGGTTAGCCTGCCTAAACAGAATTACACAACAACAACGGATTCAGATGGCTTTTTTGAACTCGATACGCAGGTCGATGGGACTACTATTTTATCTGTACAAAAAGAGAATTATAAACCATATTCTGTTACACTGCAAAGCAAGGCATTGTCTACACCAATAGTTATCGGAATTGAACGAACGGGAGCATCCGGTTTAGTGCTTGATTCCAATATGTACCATTTGGGTGATAATAATTATTCTGATCTTTCTGCAAATGCAGGCGAATTTAGGATGGCAACTATCGGGCCTTTTTACACAAAAAGGTTTATATTAAAAAATTTGAAGTTTAATAAACCAATATTTTTAGTCATAGGTTCTATTATCGGAATAGATACAGACATGGCACGTTCTATCGGACAAAATAAGATTACTAATGCATTTGCTTCGCCACCGGAAATTTATTTTAACGGGAATAAAATTTCAGAAATACAAATTAATGGTGACGGACAAAAAATAAAAATCCCACCACCATTAATAAGACGAAATCAGATTAATGAAATAACAATCAGAACAGGTCATAATTTAATGCAAACAGCTTACATTGATTATGATGATATAGAGTTTATGAATTTGTTCATAGAGAATTAAAAAGAAAAATAACACATCAAAATATACAATTTGGTGCATTTATAATTCGACATATTCGGATTTATCGAAAGTTCTTTCGTCACGATAATAACTATTATACAGCTTGGCTGTTTTAATTACTTCATACCATAAATCCTGTGTCTTGAAAAAATCACTATAATTTCGGTTAATATAATGTATACTTATCATACCGCCATGTGCAAATGTTCCTCTGAAAAATTCGCATTGTCCTTGAATTCCGTTATAAGTCTTTGTACATCTCATCGCTATAGCACCATTCTAGGTATATCTAATCCTTTTCTATTT
>JAKSUP010000245.1 GCA_024408905.1 bacterium | reverse complement strand
TTTGAAAATTGAATACAATTTGAGTTAATACGGTCACGGGATGTGGCGCAGTTTGGTAGCGCACCTCGCTTGGGACGAGGGGGTCGCATGTTCGAATCATGTCATCCCGACCATTTAAAAAAGGCTTTTGGATTTTTCCGAAAGCCTTTTTTGTTACATTGTGCAATTCTTTATTTTCTTGCCTTTTTTAATTCTTTTTTGAGTTTATTTTCTACAAATTCTTGTGCTTTAGAAAGGCCTAATTGCTTATCTATCATATTAAAGGCTTTTTCTATAATTTCTTCATTAACCCCTTTTGTATAACGAATTTGTTCTTCATACGCAAGTTTTTCTTGATTCAACTTGTATCTGTAAAATTGTAATATGTTTATTTTATCTTCCGATTTTTTATGACGCGTTCTAAATTTCCAATCAATACCGGCTAAGGTTTTTGGGAAATGACAATCTGTCCCATTAGGCACAAGAGGTTTAGTTTTATATAAATATTTGTAAAAAAACTGTATTACAGATACGCAGTTTAATAACGACTTCTGATTTAGCTCCTGATTAAATACTGCAAGATCTCTTGTAATAACTTTGGGTTCTAATAATTCTTGATGAACATGGGTTAATTCATGCATAAATGCAGATAAGTCAGTCAATATACCATCCTTATTAAATGGTACGTTTATTGTGTAACAGGATATATTAAGATCGGTATCTATATCTGCACCTGCGTATGCTCGTGCACCTGCAACCGGAAGCTCAGCTATAGTTTTTGGCTTAACTTTTATAATACCTTTTCTATATTGTGTCAAATCCATAAGATTATTAGAGATAGCATCTTCAAGCACTTCTTTTGTAAGTGGAGCGTTGCAGGAACATATTTTATTATAAACTCCTTTGTTTAATAAACGCACCTTCTGTGTACGTTGGGCGACGGAACCTTTAATAAAATTGTATGGTAATTTTGTTTCGGGATTTATTTTGAGCATATATAAATAATACTAGTAAAATTTTTTTTTGCTATATTATGTTTCTTCTTTATCCTTAATAACAACTTCCATTTTTAAAGCTTCGGCTATAAGTTTCATTTCGGAATACTTAATAGTATTTGCACGTAATTTTTTTGAAAGAGAGTCAAGCGTATATTTTCTGCCGTAATATCTTGAAAGATAGTTGGCTATATGCGACAAAGTAAGACCTTTTTGTGCAGCTAACATTTTTATTTCTTCTTGTATTTCGCTCATAAGGTAATTATACTATATAATTCTTCATATACCAAATATAGTCCGTAAGCTATTTCCGACATTTCCCTTGCCTGTTGTTGACATGGGAGCAATTTTCGTGTGTAATAGAGTAGTAAATATATTTATAGGTAAGATTCTCATCTTACTTTGGGGAAGGGATTAATGTACATAAAACAACTGGAAGTTGATAACTTTAAGTCGTTTGCAAACAAAGTCGAAATACCTATGCTAAAAGGGTTTACTACGATTTCCGGTCCGAACGGTTCAGGAAAAAGTAATATTATAGACAGTATCCTTTTTGCACTTGGGCTTTCAACCTCCAGAACTTTGCGTGCAGAAAAACTTTTCCACTTGATATCAACCTACAACAAACGTAACGAAGCTTTTGTAAAAGTAACCTTTGGAGAGACAGGCGAAAACAATGCTGAGGGTGATTTTTCTGTTGCAAGACGTATCAGAAAATCTTCCCAAGGTTTTAACAGCGTGTATTACCTTGATGATAAAGTTGTTACATTATCTGATATTCACGAAAAACTTGAAAAATACAATATTACTCCAAACAGTTACAATGTTATGATGCAAGGCGATGTTACAACTATAACAAACTGTACGTCAAATGAACGCCGTAAAATCATTGACGAAATTGCCGGTGTTGCTGATTTTGACAGACGTATAGAACAAGCCACCTCTGAACTTGAAACTGTTGAAAAAAGAGTTGTTAATTCTACTTTGATTTTGAATGAAGTCAATACAAGACTTGAGCAATTGAATGAAGAAAGAGAAGTTGCACTAAAATATCAAAAATTAAAAGATGAAAAAACAGCTTTAGAAAGTCAAATTAATACGGTTAAATTCTTTGACCTTAAAAGGAATTTGGAAAAAGCTCACGAAAATATTCTTGAATTTTCAAAGAAAAAGAAAGAGGAAGAAGTTAAGTCTAAGGATTTGGAAGAACGCCTAAAACTTATTCACGAAAAATACGACGAGATTTCGGAAACAATCAAAGAACAAGGCGAAACCCACCAGCTTGAACTTAAACAAAAAGCTGAAGAAATAAAGGGTTCTATTTCCCGTAAAGAGGCCTCAATTACGTTTACCGAAAAGCAAATCCAAGATAATTTGAAAACAATCGAAAATACCAAAAATGGTATTGAAACCCAAAAAGACAGCATCAAAGATTCTGAATTAAAAATTTCACTCAAAGAAGATGAAATCAAAGGAATCGAAGAAAAAATCGCTGAACAAAAAGCTATCTTGAATAAAATTCTTAAAGACATGTCAGGTTTGAGTGAAACGGCAGAAAAACATGTTGAAAAAATTAATGCCCTGAGAAAAGAGAGAGAAGAATATCAAGACAAAGAAAATAAATTAATTCAAGAACAAGCACCGATGGAAGCTGAACTTTCTACAAAGAAAAAGCAAGTTGAAGAAGCCAAAACAAAGCTTGTTGAGCTTGAAGAATTCCAAAAAAACTTTACAGAAACTAAAGCAACAAAAGAACTTTTAATTGAACAATTAGGTAAAGA
>JAKSUP010000244.1 GCA_024408905.1 bacterium | reverse complement strand
AATATTTTTTATAAAGAGCGAATTCGTCAGGATCTACAACATGTTCCGAAGTTGAAACAGTTTCCGAATCATTAAGTTCTTCTACGGATGTTGTAAATAAAGAATCTATGATTCCGTCAGGATTATCAGTTTCCGCTTGTTCTCCCGACATTCCTTCAACATCAGCAGCATCTTCAATTTTTTCTTTATGTAATTCTTTAGGAATTTCAATTTTAGGGATTTTTATTGTCGGGATTTCAATACTTGAAAATTCTTCCTCAGCACCTTCAGAAGAAGCATTTCCCAAATCTTTAATAAGTTGAATTGCATTTGCTGATGCACCTATTAACATTCTTTTTCCGTCAAGCTCAATGACATGCAAAGTTTTATTATTGCCTAGGGCGGTTGTAGAAATAACCGATGCCTGTGATTTTAACCCTATTTGTTGTTTTTTCAGTATATTTGCATTTGCTTTATTAAGTTTTGTATACAAAATTACTAACAAATAAAATAACGCCAGAGTTATAAGCAGTGCAAATATAACAGAAACGAAACTTACCTCTTGCCCGACAGATTGCCCGCCTACAAGCGATTCCGTACCGGCTGTTCCTGATACAGATGATGCTTCTGCTGTTTGCCCGTATGCAGCAAGTGAATCCGGTAAATCAGGAAGTATTTCGAATTTTTCTGTTGCATAACAAACCATGGCATTAAGCCAACAAAACAATCCCAATACATAAGCCATAATCTTCTTCATTTATTTATACCCTGATTTTTGATATAATTATATCATAAAAAACAATTTAAGGTCTACTTGTTATGTTATTGAATTTAATAAAGGCTTTAATATCTGAGTATATGTTGGTTTTGATATTTGTTCTAAGCCTTATTTTTCTTTTAACCGCAATTTACTTTTTTATTTCTGTCAAGAACGAAAAAAAGCGTTGGAACAAAATCAATGATTATTTGGTTGATATTACAAAAACGGTTAATTCAGTCCGATATGGTGATTTGACAAAAAAAATAAACAAATTTGATATACCTGATTCCGAAAACCTGACAGAAAGTTTAAACCGAATGATTGAAACATTACATGACAGAGAAGTCATGGTTAGCGAATACCAAATAGAACTTGTAAAACAAAATAAAGTACTGGAAGCAATTATAAATTCTCTATCCGAGGGATTAGTTATTACGGATAATGATGGTATTATACTCAGAACTACAGATATAATTACGCAATGGTTTAATACTGACGGTAAAAAACTCGTAGGTAAACATTTGTCTGAGTATATAGAAGTTATTAATAAAAGACCTCTGTCAATATGGAAGGATAATGAAGTTGTTTTATTGAGTGATAAATCATCTAACTTTATCGCAAGCACTGTTGAATTGAAATTGGAAGATAAAAAACCGAGATATATTGTCATTTTAAAAAATATAACCGACCAAAAGGAACTTGAAAATCTTAAAGAAGATTTTGTTGCCACTTTGACACATGATTTAAAAGTTCCGATAATTGCCGAAACAAATATGATTGAGCTATTGCTTAACGAAAATTTTGGTAAGATAAGCGAAAAACAGCATGTTGCACTTAAAAATATGCAATCTTCCAACAGAGAACTCCTTGACTTGGTACAAACGGTTCTGGAAACATATAAAATCGGGAAAATGACTCTTTATAAAGAAAACATTATGCTAAAATCATTTATAGAAGAAATTATTGCCGAAATGCAACCAATAGCAAAGAAAACACAAAACACCTTGGAACTTATTTTTGAACGTGATATCAGAGTCTTTGCTGACAGATTTCAACTTACCAGAGTAATAAAAAATTTAATACAAAACGCTATATCTTACGGCGAGCCTAAAACACCGATTGAAATTACAATTGGCGAAATTCCTAAATTTGTTACCATAAAGATTAAAGACCATGGCGCAGGGATTTCTAAGTCAGATATTGACAGAATTTTTAATAAGTATTATTCCGCCGCTAAAAAGTTTAGAAAAATCGGTACAGGATTGGGATTGTATTTGGCATTTCAAATCGTAAAGGCTCACAATGGAGAGTTGTCAGTCGAAAGTACGGAAGGAGAATTTACGGAATTTTGTATAAAAATACCGGTTTAACTATGAGTACAATATTGTGTAATACCGAATATTTACAATTAAAAAGCACACCGTCAAAAGAAGGTAAATCGTGGGTGTATGCGCACAGACCAAATGCAAGTAATGTCGTTGTTATATTACCTGTTTGCAATGACGAAATACTGTTTCTTACAGAAGAACGTCCGCCTTTGATTGCAGAAGATAAAGGTTTATATTGCATTGGTTTGCCGGCAGGATTGGTTGGAGATGAAAGAAAAGGCGAAACAATTGAAGATGCCATAGTTGCGGAATTAAAAGAGGAAGCCGGATTAAAAGCCGATAAAATTGAAATAAAAGCAAGAAAAGCGGCAGGTTCTTCGGGTTGTATTTCGGAAACTTGCGTTATTGCAATAGCACATATCAAAGATAAAAATCTTATTTGCAAACCTGTTGATGACGGGGGAATTATTATTGACAGGACTTGGATAAAAAAAGATAATGTTTTAGAATGGTTAAAGATAAAAGATAAAGCGGGTTATGTAATTTCAAGCAGTACTCTCGGAGCTTTATTTTATCTGTTTGCGGAGGAAAAATTATGATTACAAAAGGTATCAGAGGGGCGATTACAGTTGAGGATAATTCGCCGGAAGCAATTGGCAGTGCTGTTATTAAGCTTTTGCAGGAAATGGT
>JAKSUP010000243.1 GCA_024408905.1 bacterium | reverse complement strand
AGGGGTTACATTGTGTAATGCTAAAAAGGACGGTTTATTAACCGTCCTTCTTTATTCTTTAATCCCTATATTTACCCCTAAAATAATCTAATAACTATACCTTCATTTCCTTTTCAAAACCAAAAAGTGAACTTACGGATTCATCATCATGAATTCTTGAAATAGCTTGGCCTAAAAGAGGTGCTATTGATAATTGGGTTACATTTGACGGCAAATCCTCCTTTTTCCAAGGAATTGTATTTGTTACAAAACAGCTTTCAATAGGTGCTGTTTTTAATCTTTCGATTGCAGGACCTGAGAATACTGCGTGGGTTGCACCAACATAAACTGCTTTTGCACCTTTGCTCTTCAATAATTTTGATGCTTCGCAAATTGTACCTGCTGTATCAATCATATCATCAAACATCAAACAAACTTTGCCTTCCACGTCACCAATAATATGTGCTGCAATAGCTTCATTGTGTTTGTCACGGCGTTTATCTATGATTGCCATAGGACAATCAAGCTTTTTAGCAAAGTGTCTTGTTCTGTTTGCACCACCCATATCAGGACTTACTGCAACCATATCATCAGGATTGATATTCAAACTCTTAACGTGGTCAACCAAAATTGGTGTTGCAAAAATGTGATCAACAAGGATGTTAAAGAAACCTTGGATTTGACCTGTATGTAAATCCATAGCCAAAACTCTTGTAGCACCAGCTGTTGTTAATAAATCGGCAACTAGTTTTGCTGTAATAGCTTCTCTGCCTGACGTTTTACGATCTTGTCTTGCATAACCATAATATGGAATAACGGCTGTAATTGTTTTTGCACTTGCACGCTTGAAAGCATCAATCATAATCAATAATTCCATAAGGTTTTCGTTAACAGGATTGCAAAGTGGTTGAATAATAAATACATCATCACCACGGATACTTTCTTTAACTTGAACATAAATTTCACCGTCAGCAAAGTTTTTGATAACCATAGGACCGACAGTAGTTCCGAGATAATCTGCAATCTCCTGTGCTAAAGCAGGATTAGAACGTCCGGAAAATAATTTAATATCATGTGTAGGATTTACTGCACGTTCAAGTTCCGGATAAGTCATTTCAAGAGGCATGGATAATTCCTTTCATAAATAGCGATTTGCGATACCAATATTTTACACCAAAACTTATAATAAGAAAGTTTTTTTTACAAAATATTAAGTACATTTATTTAAAAACTCAAAAAATTTTTTTTTGCCCTAAAACATGCCCATCAATGCTTTTAACCCGAGTAATATTAAAATAATTCCGGCAGATATTTCGAGTCCTTTTGTCGGGATATGTTTTAATTTGCCACCCAGCCAAAATCCGAGAATAGAATTGATGAATGTGATTAATGCAATTAATAAAGCAGGCTTTAATATTTTATTTCCCATCAAAGACAACGAAATTCCGGCAGAAAAAGCATCAATACTCGTCGCAATACCAATCATAAAAAGACAACCTAAAGATATACAAAGAGTTTTTTTCTTATCTTTTTCAAAAGCTTCAACAATAAATTTTATTCCTAAATACGTAAATATTCCGAAAATTATCCAATGAGAAAAAGGTTCTATATAACTTCTTACAAAAGAAGTTAGAAAATAACCTATAACAGGCATTAAACCTTGAAAACCACCTGTAAATAAAGCAAGCAAAGTTGCATTTTTGGAACGATTAGAATTAAAAGTTAAGCCATAAGAAAACGATACAACACAAGCATCAACAGACAAAGCTAAAGCCAGCAATATTATTTCCAAATGCGACATAATTAAGCCTCCCTACCACGGAGCATCTGCTGCTTTTATCGGATTTTTGAATTTTGTAATATTTTTTTGGAACAATAATTTAACAGTATCTGTTGCACCATTTCTGTGTTTTGCACTAATTATTTCAGCTTCACCTTTATTAGAAGCTTTTTCGGCCATTTCTTCTTCATTTTCGCCTGCTGTTTTATAGTATTCATCACGATAAATGAACATTACAATATCAGCATCTTGTTCAATTGAACCTGAATCTCTAAGGTCAGAAAGTTGAGGGCGTTTGTCAGTTCTGCCTTCAACTGCACGAGATAATTGCGAAAGTGCAATAATAGGCACATTCAATTCTTTAGCCAAAATTTTTAAACCTCTTGAAATACCTGAAATCTGTTGCAAACGGTCTTCTCTGCCGGTTCCTTCAATTAGTTGTAAATAGTCTATAATAATTAAACCAAGATTTTTTTCTGCCATTGCTAAACGTCTGCAATTAGCACGTAAGTCAGTAATCGTAACGCCTGCCGTATCATTTATATAGATAGATGATTTTGTAAACTTATCCATTGAAACGGCAAGCTTTTCCCAATCCTTTGAAGTTAAATCGCCTGTTTTAACTCTCTGTGCATCAACTTCTGCTTCTGCACACAGCAATCTTGTAACAAGCTGTTCTTTTGACATTTCTAAAGAGAATATAGCAACAGGGACTTGAGATTTAATTGCAACATTCTGAGCAATATTCAACGCAAATGATGTTTTCCCCATTGCAGGACGTGCTGCAAGAATTATCAAATCTGATTTTTGCAAGCCATTTGTAATATTATCCAAATCATAAAAATGGGTTGCAACTCCTGACAATTTACCTTTATTTTGAGCTCTGATTTCCAAACTTGCATAAGCATCTTCAACCAAATCCTTGATTGGAGAAAGTGATTTCGCTGCTTTTTGTGAAGCAATATCAAATATAAGTTTTTCGGCAGTTTCAAGAGATTCTTCA
>JAKSUP010000242.1 GCA_024408905.1 bacterium | reverse complement strand
GGCAAAGAAAAAGCATTTGCATTTTCAGTTTTTGCAAATGCCCTTCGATAAGCTTATTTTAAAATTTCATGCGTTTGGCCTAATTGAGATTACATTATTTTTTCTTCTTGTTTTTGTTTGACTGGTTGTCCAATTTCTTTCAAATCGATATGTTCTTGTTTATATTCTTCATTTTCAATATTAAGACGTTTCTTACCTGAGTTAAGTTTGCCTTCAAGTATGTCTCCAAGAAAATTATCATATTTTCCAGCAACTTCAAGAACGCTTGTTTTTAATAAACCATCCTTATTTACATAGCACTCAGCCATAGCGTTTCTATTATAAGGTAAATTGGAATCAGTTTTATCAGAAAGGTCCATTAAATGTATTCCAAATTCTTCCTTTGTTGGAACATTGTTTTCATCAATTCCAAGGAAATTGGCAATAGCTTTTGAAAACTTATGCAGTGAATCGGCTGTTTTGCTGTCGAAACAACGGACTGGTTTAAACATACCGCCCAATGTATGTGATATAGCGGCTTTATTACCTTTATCATATTGAATTATTCCCACTCTAGTTAATAATGCAATTTCCATTAGTTTATCTTTATCATTGCCAGTACTGTTATAAAATAAATCCTTAATCATTGTCTTATCTTTTTGAGTGAATAGCTCTTCTTTTGGGGCTTCTATTTTATTCTCAATATTAGAAAAATCGACTGGTTTTCTATCAATTTGTTTGTTGTTGTCTTTTTCTTTTTGGCTTTGCTCAACTTCATTTAAAAACTCGTCATTTGTTTTAATATTTCTTTCTGATAGGTTCGGTCCTAATGAAATAGAAGTTGAACTAGTTTTAGCCTCTGATTTACTTCTTCGCGAAAAAATAGAACTAAAGAAGTCTGATATAGGTTCCGCAATTTTTTCTTTAAAAAACTTGCTTAAAGAAAATCCTGGTTTTTTCTCTATATGATCAATTCCGTGTAATATAGCGTCATTTTGTTTTTCGTATGCCGTATACTTTTTATAATCTAAATCACGAGCTGTTGATTCGGTGCGATATTCGTAAGGAAAATCTTTCATTTTTACAGCGAGTTTTCTACAGAATTCATATCGACGGAAATCAATATTGTTTTGATCAATTAATTTTTTACGTTCTAAGTCATTTTCACATTTATTCAATTGTGTTTGAATGTCTGGGCGCTTGTATTCTAGATATTCATCAAGAGCATTTCTTAGAGTGACTGCTTTTTCGCCGTCTGACAACATTGATTTAGGGTTATCTATTTCTTTTAAAGCTTTAAAAACATCACTTATTTGTTTGGAATCCCATCTAAACATTTTTGCAATTGAGTTTCTTGATAAATCTTTTTCAATTATTTCTTGAATAGTTCTGCCTTTAAAATGTGGTCCGAATGTTTCGTTAAAATCATTAATATTTTCATTTATGAAATTTGTCTTCTTACGTATTGTAAAATCCTCGTTTACTTGTTTTTTAGAAACGGGTTCTTCTTTTGTGTGCACTAGATTAATGTTGACCTGTTTAATATCCAATTCTTCTTTATCATAATATTTATCTGAAAAATCTATATTATAATCTAGGTTTTTTTGATGATAGACTGTAGATACATCAAGGTCTTTATCTTTCGCTTTTTCCATGCCAAATTTAACTTCCATAAATGTATCGGAGTCAACTTCGGCATCTTCCTCAAGTTCAATGGTTAAATATTCATTAATCTTCTTTGCTGTTGATGAAGCAACACTATTGGATCCTTTATTATAAGGGGTTGGTGATAGGTGATTGAATACAGAATTTTGCTCGGGTGATTTGAAATCATGACTATAAATAGCACAAATAACAGCTTCGATTTTATCTTTTTTGGATAACCCGTCCATTTGGTCTAAAAGCTTTCCAATTATTTCGTGATCTGCATTTAAATATTTACCTTTTGGCATTTTATTTTTCTCCTATTAACAATTCGTTCAACTTTAAAAGTAAAACCTCAATAATGTTTTTCAATTAAGATTCTTGCTTGTAATTTATTTCAAATTCAGGAAATTGTCAATTTAGTTTTTAAATTTACGAGGTTCATAAATTACAACTCTTTTTGCTTTTTTCATAGCCTGCGTGCGATATTATTAAAATAGAATAGTAATGAAATTTGTGCAAAATTTTCAATTATATTTAATTGAACCAAATAATTTTTTTATTTGAAAATGTTACTGAAAAATTGCAAAAAATTAACCAAAAAATGTTGTATTTTTAATCAATTTTTGAGGTATTTTTTGATGCATTTATTAAAAAATATTTTAAATTTTTCTTGCGCTATATTATATATAAGCGTATAGTATTACACGTTAGCGTTTGCGTTGATATGCGAGGTTGCTGACACACCAACAGGCGTTGTCATGATGGGTGGTCAGGGAATTCGTATGGAGCAGTTCGTTAAAAGCCTGAAAGATTAAATATAGGAGGAAAATTCATGGCAAAAGGTAAAACCGTCAGGGTTCGCTTACAAGCTTATGATCACAAAGAACTTGATTTAGCAGTTTCCAAGATCATTGCTGCAGCGAAAAAGACTGGGGCTGGTGTTGTTGGCCCTATTCCACTCCCTACAGAGAAACAAGTTTACACAATCTTACGTGCCGTTCATAAGTACAAAGATTCACGTGAACAATTCGAAATTAGAACACACAAGAGATTGATTGATATCACCAATCCATCTAAGGAAACAGTTGAAACATTACGTAAACTCGACTTAGCATCAGGTGTTGATATCCAAATCAA
>JAKSUP010000241.1 GCA_024408905.1 bacterium | reverse complement strand
AACCAATATCTCCTGTTGAAAAAACTGTTACAACAACTAAAACAGGTACAAAATCAACTTTCTGGGCTGATCCTGAAATCTTTACCGAGACAACTAATATTGACGTAGATATTATTGCAACCCGTTTTAGAGAAATGGCGTTTTTAAACAAAGGTTTAAAAATCATCCTTCATAATGAAAAAGCAGGGAAAGACGAAACTTTCCATTACGAAGGTGGTATCGGAAGTTATGTAACCTTCTTAAAACAAAACAAGACTCCAATCCATGACGAACCTATTTATATGGACAAAATGGTTGGTACAACAAAAGTTGAAGTTGCTATGCAATACACAGATTCATATAATGAATCCATTTTATCTTTTGCAAACAACATCAATACACACCAAGGTGGAACACACTTAACAGGTTTCAGAAACGCAATCACTCGTGTGTTAAATGATTATGCAAGAACAAATAAAATTTTGAAAGATTCTGAACAAAACTTGTCAGGTGATGATGTTAGAGAAGGTTTGACTGCAATCGTATCCGTAAAAATAGAAAACCCTGAATTTGAAGGGCAAACAAAAGAAAAACTTGGTAACTCTGAAACAATGGCTGCAGTTCAGGATGTCGTCAGAGAAAAATTGCAAGAATGGTTAGAATTTAATCCAAAACTTGCAAGAACAATTATTGAAAAAACCTTGCAAGCTCAACGTGCAAGAGAGGCTGCAAGAAAAGCAAGAGAATTAACGAGAAGAAAATCTGTATTGGAAAACTCAACACTTCCTGGTAAGCTTGCAGACTGTTCAAACAGAGAACCTGAAAAATGCGAAATATTTATCGTTGAGGGTGATTCAGCAGGTGGTTCTGCAAAACAGGGCAGAAACAGGATGTTCCAAGCTATTTTGCCTTTGAGAGGTAAAATATTAAATGTTGAAAAAGCTCGTTTGGATAAAATTTATGGTAACGCTGAAATCCAAGCTATGGCACAAGCGTTCGGTATTACAATAAGTAAAAACGAAGATGATTTTAATCTTGATAAACTTCGTTATCACAAAATTATCATTATGACAGATGCTGATGTTGATGGTGCGCATATTAGAACATTGATGCTTACATTCTTCTTTAGATATGCTAAGCCGTTAATTGAAAATGGTTATGTTTATATTGCACAGCCACCTTTATTTAAGGTTACAATCGGAAAACAATCTGAATATTTGTATGACGAACATGCTCTTGATAAGATGTTAAAAGAACGTGGTATCAAGTCATTGAGCTTGTCTGATAAGACCAAAGCAAAGGTTAAAACAGGAGATGATTTGGCAGAATTATTACAAAACATGTCAACATTCTATAGAGCGTATAATAACCCTATTTTGAATATGATACCATCTGTTGTATTAAGAGGGTTAATTCGTTCAGAAATAACCGAAAATGATTTTTCTGATCAAGATAAAATGAATAAAATTGTTGAATACCTTGAACATTATTTGACTGACCATGCTACAAATTACAATGTAACAGAAGCAGCAAACTATAAGGTATCATTGAAATACAACCCTGATACTGCAAAATACGGTATCCAACTTGATTTATTTGAAAATGAACACGAAATGATTACTTCAAATATAATTAAGAGTAGTGAATTTAAGCGTTTGAAAAATTCTTACCCATTGATTAGAGATTTCTTGATTGAAGAAGAAGATGAATTAATCCTTGAGTCAGAAAATGGTGAAACAATAATTAAATCATTTGAACAGTTACAAAAAATCGTTGATGACAGAGGTCAAAAAGGTATGACAATCCAAAGGTTTAAAGGTCTTGGAGAAATGATGCCTCAACAGCTTTGGGAAACAACAATGGATCCTGAAACAAGAACTTTGTTAAAGGTTAACCTTGAAGACGCTATGCTTTGTGACCAATTGTTTGATGTATTAATGGGTGACAAAGTTGAACCTCGTAGAGAATTTATTGAGTCAAACGCTGTATATGCAACGAATATTGATACATAAAATGTCGTATATAATAAAAAAAGAGGAACTTTTTAGTTCCTCTTTTTTTTAATCTGAAAAAACAAATTCTTCTTTCCCGTTATCAAGAATTAATGCGCAAAGTTTTGCATCAGGGTATTTACCACACCCCAAATCTATTCCGATTTTGTCATCATCTATATATGGTTTATCCAAATCGGTATGCCCAAAGATAACTTTTTGTGGTAATTTGTGTTTTGATTTTATAATATTCCATCTAATATAGACCAAATCTTCTTCCTCTTGTTTTTCTAAAGAATAATTCGGATTAATTCCGGCATGGACAAATAAGTATTTGTCTGTTAGATAATAAAATTTTAGATTTTCCAAAAAATCACCATGAATTTTATAAATATTTTCATAACTTCCATAACTATCTACAGTAGCATCTCCACCATAATTCCAAAATAAATATTCATAATATTCTTCTTTTTTTCTGGAATGTAGGTAAGCATATTCATGCGAACCTATTAAATATACACAATTGTATCTCTTGCCAAGTTCTATGACATAATCTATAACTTCTTTAGAAAAATATCCCCTATCGATATAATCACCCATAAAAACAATAGTATCGTCGGGCAAAAATTCAATTTTTGAAATTAAATTTTTGAGTTTATAAACTTCACCATGTATATCTGTAATAGCAATGTATCTGGTCATAATTTATATTATAACTCATCAAAATATATATTTTGGTGTATTCTACCCTACTGTCGAATTTTTAATTGGCACAATATCATATATTGTCATAATATGAA
>JAKSUP010000240.1 GCA_024408905.1 bacterium | reverse complement strand
CCGTAAGTTCGAGTCGGACGTTACTCCGACGAGAACCCGAATAATCCAAGACAGGGTGCCTGAAAGGCGGGATGGGGTTTTGCTATTTCTTTCTTTTCATTTATCTATGTGCATTTTCTTCTCTTTTTATAGCAACAAAAAGAGAAGAAAACGCACCCAAAAGAAGAGAAAAACAGCCACCGTATAGAGCAACCTATGGTTGCAGGACAGAATTGATGTTGCAGACATTCTGTCTGCTCTTTCAGGCTCGCTAAAAAACGCTCGCCGAACAAAATTAAGCCGACCGTAATGGAGTGAGCCGAGAATATCTGTGAAACAACTGCAAAGACAAGCACTGTCTGAGGGGTATTTATACCCCGAGTTTGCTTGTCTCGGGTTGAACAGTTTATATTCTCGTGCGAACGCAATTCGTGTCGGGAGTTTCTTTTCGTACTTTTCTTGTCGGTACAAGAAAAGTACATCATAAGATAAAAGAGAAAGAAAACCTCAAATAAAAGAAATAAAATTAATTAAAACTAACACAACAAAATATATAAAATGTTGTATTTTAATATTTACAACATTTACAAAATTTACCATAGGTTTGTTTTCTGCTATTATATTAATATGACAAAGTTTTTGTTGATAACTGGGGATAGTGAAAAAGAGAAAATTATAAAAGAAGTTTTTCCGTCTGACGAAATTATTACTGCGACGGAAGAAACTGTTATTTTTGATACACTTGATGTCGAAGAACCCGAAATTGCTATTGTTGATGGTGATATTCAGTCTGTTGACGTTAAATCTTTGTGCAGAAAACTAAAACAAAATCCGATTATCATTTTGCTTATTATGGGAGAGGTAAAACACAATAAAGACGTTACTCACAATGCAAATCTGTTTATAAAAACTCCGATTGATAAAAAACTTTTGTCTGCAACAATTGATGCAAGCTTAAATACAAGACAATCATTGATTAAGATGTCACAATCTAACCAAGAATTAGCAAGAAGTCTTTATCAACTTAATGTTTTATACAATACAAGTTCACAGCTTGCAGGGTCTTTGGACAAAGATAAACTGCTAAAGATTATGACAGAAGGCATAGATAAATCTTTGAATTTTGAATTATCTTGTACTTTAATGTTCCGTTCCGAAAGAGAACCAGTTTTATTAATAAATTCTTTGTATAAAGTTTCAGACAGGTTGCTTGAAGCTTTGAAACTTCGTGCGATATTGAGTTACAAGTCTTTGTTATCCGATCCACCGTTTGATATTAAAATCGGAAATTTAAAAATTGAAAAAAGTATTAAGCATAATATCCAAGAGTATGATTTTTCCATATTAAGATTTGATAATATGTTTGCACCAATTATGCTGAACGATGAGTTTTTCGGATTTACGGAAATTTATCGTGAAAAACCATTTTCAGCAGAAGATGCGACTTGTTTCCAAACTCTTGTTCAGCAGGTTTCTCTGCCATTACAAAGTGCTTCTTTGTTCCAGGAATTAAAGGCAACAAATAGAAAATTACAAAAACTTGAAAGATTAAAATCAGAATTTATTTCTATAGTTTCGCATGAATTAAGAACTCCATTAACTGCAATCAAAAATGCTATGGATATTGTTTTGAGTGGCAAAGCAGGTACAATGACAGATAATATAGAAAAATTTGTATCGATGGGAAAACGTAATGCAATAAGACTTTCAGGAATTATTAATGATTTGTTGGATATTTCAAAAATCGAAGCAGGGAAAATGGATTTCAAATTTGAACTTATGAATGTTGAACCTGTTATTGAATATGTTAAAAATAATTTGGCCGAAGTTGCTCACGAAAAGAATTTGACTATAAAATATACACCGTCTGATGAAACAGTTGAGGTTTATGCTGACTCAAATCGTTTAGAACAAGTTTTGACAAACTTGGTATCAAATGCAATTAAATTTACACCGGAAGCCGGGGATATTGAAATTTCAACAAAAGTAATTAATGCAAGAGAACTCCAGTATGACAATTGTTTTGAAGAAGACATTAAGCGTTTACAGGGAAAATATTTGCAGGTTTGTGTGGAAGACCACGGAATTGGTATTGAAAGAAAAGACCTAAACCACGTATTTGATAAATTTGCACAAATCGAAAATTCACTTTCAAGAAAAGTTGGTGGTTCAGGATTGGGTTTACCAATTGCCAGACAATTAATGGAATCACATAACGGTGCCATTTGGTGCGATAGTGAAATTAATAAAGGCTCGCGTTTTTATTTTGTAATACCTGTTGCAAACGACAAGAGTAATTTTGTAATGATTAAAAAGCAAATGATACAAAAAGCTCGTTCTTGTGGAAGTACAGTTGCTGTTATTAATATAAAATCAAAAAATGAAATTATTGAAAGTTTACTAAAAGAAGACAATTTATTAAACAAAACATATATGACAAATTCTTTGTTAGAAAAAAACGGCCAGCACGCATCTTTGACCATGTTAGTTATGGATGGAGATAAGCCGTCAGCAGAATTTTTGAAAAAGAAGATAGAAACTCTTACTTCTCAAAAAAGGTCGGTCTACGGAGAATGTGATATAATGTTTTCATACGAGATTGAAGGAGAGGCACATGAAAAAGATTCTTATAGTGGATGATGAACAGGATATTGTAGAAAGCCTGAAATTCGTACTTGAGGTGTCAGGTTTTGTGTGTTACACGGCATTTAACGGGGAAGACGGGTTAAGGCTTGCAAAAGAAATCATGCCTGACCTGATTATACTTGACGTTATGATGCCAAAAATTAACGGCTACAAGATTAGTCGTCTTTTA
>JAKSUP010000024.1 GCA_024408905.1 bacterium | reverse complement strand
CTTTTTAATAGTCCGTCAAAACCACGACCGTGACGTGCTTCATCCTTAGCCATTTCATGAACTGTGTCATGAATTGCATCGTATCCTAATTCTTTAGCTTTTTTAGCTAATTGTAATTTGCCTTCACATGCACCACATTCAGCATCAGCTCTTAATTCAAGGTTGCGTTTTGTTGAATTTGTAAGAACTTCTCCTAATAATTCAGCGAATCTTGCAGCGTGGTCTGCTTCTTCAAAAGCGTATCTTTTATATGCTTCAGCGATTTCAGGATAACCTTCTCTATCAGCTTGTCTTGACATTGCAAGATACATTCCCACTTCTGAACATTCACCTGAAAAATTAGCTTTCAAACCTTCTAAAATTTCAAGAGGTACATCTTTTGCGATACCAACAATATGTTCATCTGCATAATCTTTTACACCGTCATTTACTGCAGTAAAAACTTCTTTTACAGCACCACAAATAGGGCATCTGTCCGGTGCTTCCCCTTCAACTGTGTAACCACAAACTGAACATACATACTTTGTCATAATTAATTCCTCCTTAATAACCACTTCAATTATAACATTTTAATTTTTTTATTCAAACATTTTGATATATGCTTTAAATATTTTGTTTGAAATAGTTTCGTCAAAAGCTTGTTGGATATTATCTAACGAATAAATTGTTGTGCAGCCTTTGACATTTATTTTATGTTGCACAATTAAATCAAAAGATTCTTGCAAATCCTTAGGCGAAGGAGAATAACTTCCTAATACGGTTAATTCTTTGTAGTAAATTTCATTATTAGCATATCCGAAATTATTTGGTGTACTTGAAAATACAAGAATTTTTCCACCCATTTTGACAGTTTTTAGAGCAACATCAATAGCCTTGTCTGCTCCGGATGTCATAAATACTGCATCAACTCCATAGCCATTTGTTTTTTCTTTGATAATTTTATCAAAAGTTTCTAAATCCCGTGAATTGAAAGATTCTATACCGTTTTTGTTTGCAGTATTAATTCTTTCTTCCAATAAATCGCAACCGTAAACCTTGTACCCTAGGGCTTTTAACCCTTCGCTCATTAATAATCCGATTGAGCCGAGCCCGATTGTCAAAATTTTATCATTTTTATACAAATTGCAACGCTTTATTGCTCTGATACAACAGCCTAAAGGTTCATAAAAAGATATTTCTTCGTCAGTAATTCCTTCGGGAACTTTGTGAGCAACATTTTTGAGATGTTCTTCAGACAAATAAACTTTTTCACTGAATCCACCCGGGAATATATTTGTTGCTTTGAAATGAGAACACATAGAATAATTTTCGTGTTCACAGTATGTACATTCAAAACACGGAATGTGATGTGAAGAAACAATTTTTTCTCCAATTCGGAAATTTGTATCAGAATTTATTTCTTCAATTACTGCAACAATTTCGTGTCCCAGAACAGTACCGTTTTTTGCCAGTTTGTGTCTAAATTTAACGATATCAGACCCACAAAGCCCACAACCCAGGACACGTACTATAGCACCTTTTCTTCCGTCAAGCTTTATATCATCAATATTTTTTACAACTATTTTTTCATTTTCAACTTGTGCAACTTTCATTGTTTTTATTTATTCCTCAATTTATCTTCTTAGCACCTTAGTGCCATACTGCCTTAATGCCTTATTTGTAGTACTCTGAGCGAATTTTTGCAAATTTTACCCCTGAATAGAAGTAAGTCAAAATTTGATATGCATTATTCCCTTTTTTAGCCAAATTATTTGCTCCATATTGGCTCATTCCGACTCCGTGTCCGTTTTTCTTGACACCATCATCGTATGAAGGAACTGATTTTAAATATGCTAAATCTTTTGTCCAAACTTGTGCAGAAGAATTTGTTTTTCCACCGGCTGATGCTGAATAATACGCAGGAATAACCTGATTTTGGTGGATTAAAACAATTCTTTCTGTTTCTTCTACAGCGTGATTTGTTTGAACGGTTTCTGCACTTGCGCCACCATAGGCTTGATCTTCAGGAGTATCTTTTAAATCATATCCGTATTTTGCTCTTTTCCCTAAGTTTGCCACAGCGTAACTTCTGGCTGCAATTGCTTGGGCTTTGTGTGCTTCGTGTTCCCAAGAAGGTGGCATTTCCGAAGGGACAACTCCACGAATATACTGTTCTATAGGGATATCGTTTATAACAGTTAAGCCCAATCCATCGTTTAACAGCATAAATTGTCCTCTGTACCATTTTCTTTTTACGCTGACAAATCCGTCGGCTTCCGGTTTTATCACGACTTTATTGCTGTTCATTTTCATAAACTTGCCGTCTATTTTTATTGCAATAACGTCATGATATGGTTTAAACTCATATCCTTTCATTTTTTCTAGTATGCAAATTTGTTTATTTGTTTTGCAATCAATAATTTGAGCTTTTGTTGAAGACCCAATATATGTTCTGCCAACTTCTGTCTGCAAACCAATTTTTATTGCAAAAGAGGGTTGAATAAACATTAATAAGAATAAAATTGTAAATAAAGCTTTTCTTATCCCCATAAAAATATTATAGTACATAAATTTTTTGTATAAGAAAAAGGTTGTAATTAAAGACTGGCATGTTAAGTTCTGTAAATTTTTATATTTTCATGATAAAATACTAGCAAATTTATTTTTTATCTGGTTTAAACCATGTAACAAAAAAGCCGGAAGGATAAAACAATGTTTATTAATCCGATTAAATCAACTAATTTCGGACATTCCAACTTACCAATAAAAGAAATGCGATACACCATGTTAACAAGAAGTGGTGAGGTATTGAGACTTGGTGCCAGAGGAAGAAGCATACCTAAAGAGATGAATTCTCTGTATGCTGAATATCCCATGTATGTAAATACAGTCAAAGATGGTAAACCCCAATTGGAAAGATATTACAAAATTATTCAAATCACAGGAAATCCGATAAAGTCTAAAATGGTTACTGATTTTATTGAAGATGTTAAAAAAGAAGTTAAAGAAGGAACAAGATTTTTAGAAGAATTTATTGCCTCACAACGTGGTCTTTAACCTTTTAACATAACCATTAAAACCGAAATATCTGCAGGCTTTACGCCACCAATTCTTGATGCTTGTGCTAAATTTGTAGGTCTTATTTTTTCGAGCTTTTCTTTTGATTCGGTTGAGATATGTTTCAAATTTTTGTAATCAAAATTTGCAGGAATTCTATATTTTTCAAGTTTTTCCGAAGATTCTACTTGTTGTTCTTGTCGATTGATATAGCCGTCATATTTAATTAGAACTTCAACCTCATCTGCGACATCTTTTGCAGAAATGGTTTCAGAATTAAGTTCTCTTAAAACGTCATAAGTTATATTCGGTCGTTTCAATAATTCAGCGAGTCTAATTCCTCTATCAATATGTTCATTGTATTTTGCAAGAATTGAGTTGACTTCGTCTGTTGCAGAAAGTTTTGTATCTTTTAATCTTTCAATCTCTGTTTGAATATTTTGTTGTTTGTCTTTATAGCGTTTATATTGAGTATCATCAATCAAGCCAATATCATGCCCAAGTTCCGTAAGCCTATAATCAGCATTATCTTGTCTTAAAAGCAAACGGTATTCTGAACGTGAAGTCAACATTCTATATGGTTCTTGGATATCTTTTGTAACCAAGTCATCTACTAAAGTTCCAATATATGAAGAACTTCTTGAAAGTTCTATCATATCAGATCCGTTTAGATATTTAACCGAATTTATACCTGCCAAAAGACCTTGTGCAGCAGCTTCTTCATAACCTGATGTACCGTTTATTTGACCTGCAAAAAACAACCCTTGAACATCTTTTGACATCAATGAATGAAGTGTTTGGACTGCAGGAACCGAATCATATTCAACAGCATAAGCAGGTTTTATAATATGAGCTTTTTCTAACCCGGGAAGAGAACGCAGCATTTCTACCTGAACGCATGCCGGTAAACTTGTTGAAAAACCTTGGATATAGACTTCGTACGTATTAAGTCCTTCGGGTTCAATAAAAATATGGTGGGAAGGATTTGACGCAAAACGAACAATTTTGTCTTCAATCGAAGGACAATATCTCGGGCCGACTCCTTGAATTAGTCCTTGATACATAGGGGATTTATCAAGATTTGCTCTGATTATTGCATGTGTTTCTTCATTTGTTCTTGTCAAGTAACATGGATACTGAGGCCTAACAGGACGATTTGGCTTAAACGAATAAAAACTTAAAACGTCATCACCAGGTTGAATTGTCATTTTTGAATAATCTATTGTACGTTTATCAACACGAGCAGGGGTTCCTGTTTTTAATTTTTTTGTTCTTATGCCAAGTTTATGTAAAGAGTCTGAAAGCCCGATTGCTGCACGTTCCCCTAATCTACCTCCTGAATAAGACTGTAAACCTACATACATTTTGCCTTCTAATGATGTTCCTGTAGTGAGAATAATGGCATTACAAGTATATTCAATTCCGTATTCGTCAACTGCGCCCGTTATTTTACCGTCTTTGGTTTTTAATTCCGTTATACAACATTGTTTAAGCCAAATATTCGGAGTATTTTCAATAATTTTTCTCATATATAGAGAATATTCACGCTTATCGGATTGCGCCCTTAAAGCTCTGACGGCAGGGCCTTTTGATGAATTGAGCGTTTTCATTTGAAGATAAGTGGCGTCTGCTACTTCTCCCATGACCCCGCCAAGTGCATCAATTTCTCTGACTAATGTTGATTTAGCAGGGCCGCCAATAGCAGGGTTACAAGGCTGAAGCGCAATATTATTAACATCAAGCGTGCATAATAAGACGTTACATCCTAAATGTGCAGCGCTCAAAGCTGCTTCACATCCGGCATGACCTGCGCCAACTACTATTACATCAAATTTATTATTCAGATAATCCATAGTTTAATATTACTACAACCGATATTAATTAGCACTAATTATTATAAACAATAATCTGTTGAGGACTTTTTACCACTTTCAACATATCTTCTTTAAAATTATTATATTGTTCTTGTGTACATAGGATTTTTCCCGTAACTCGTTTTAAATTTTTAGGGAATGTTGTTATTTGAGAATTGTATTCCGGACGTGTACCTTTTAGGATAAAATCACCATTTATTTCTACAACATTTGATAAAAGGGAATCCTCATTAATGCCAAAGAATGCTATAGGAACGGTAATTCCTTTTGTTTTGTTCAGCAATATAGAAGATTTATATGTTTTAATTGCCAACATCGGTTTGCTGTTATTAAATAACATCATTGGTGTTTCGCCTTTGAAATCTACATCACCAAAAAGCATTTTCAAAATTACATAATTATTCTTTTTATTAATGGCAGTAAATAAACTCATGTTTGTTTGTGGCTCAATTTCTTTCAGTTTTTCTGCAATCATAATTTGTTGCATTGCTTTTGGCCCTTCGTCAGTTATGCCTGATACATAACCCAATTCGTTTTCTTTTAAGAAGTTTCTGATATTATCTAATTCTCTAATTGGTATAAGGTTGTCGTTATTAGGACCTTGTATTTGATCAATTTTTCCTCTGTAACTTGTCATTCCAAGAACAGTTTGCCAAACTTGGTTATCATCTCTCTTCAAATATAAACAAAAATCGCCATCTTGTAGTGCAGCTTCTGCTTTATCAAGACTTGAACGCGTACACCAGTTTTCATTGCTTAAACATTCAAGTGCTGCAATATTGTTTGATGAATTTTGTAAATCTTTTCTTATGGCAGGAATTCTAACCCAACAACTATCTGCTTCAGGAATATATTTTTTTGAAACTAATAATTCAGGGCGTGACATTAGCAATTCGTCTTTTAATTTATGTGTATACATATCTAAAAATTCTTTAATAGAAACAACTTGAAGCTTTCTGTTTTCTCGTTCTATTGAATTTAACCATGTTACTGTTTTTGATAACGCGTTGATGTCAAATGGTACCGGAATATGTCTGTTATTGTTTTTAATATCAAAATTAATTGCGTTCCAAATGATAAATTTTAAACAATCATCATTCTTTATTTCTTCTTTTAAACTATTATATTCAGATGTTGTTTTATAGTCGGTCGGATTTTCTAAAAAGGTTTTCCAAGTATTAAATCTATCTATTCTCGCATCATTTATTTTATTAATTGAATAATCACGAATATCATCAGGAATATAGTTTTTCCATTTTACTTTTGTCTTATCAGCCATAGTGAATGGCAAATAGACTTTATTTAACTTAAATAATCTTTCAATTGTGGGTAAGATATTTTTGGAAGACAAATTGTTGCCGTCAGCTCCATATTTAAAACGCTTTGCTTCAAGAGTTAATGCAGCAAGGTAATGTGATGTTTTATTGTACTCTCTTGCTAAAGACAAACCTGTAAATTGAACATTGTAAGGTGTTTGTAAGGGTTTTATACTAAAATTTACACAAGGAACAGAAGAATATGCCTTTTTAGAACATTTTTCAGTCTTATAGGGATATTTAAAATTGGTGTTATACATTTGTGAAACATTATTAATCACGGTGTTTTTCCCTGTTTTTTGTACATGGAAAAACGTCTAAAAATTTTTTTTGCTATAAATATTGTGTAAATGTAACAAAATGTTATATTTTTGTGATTTAATATAGATACCAATCATGTGTATCGATATTTTGAGGAGAAAAAGTGACTATTATTAACAAAGTATTACTAACAAAGCCACAATCTGTGTTAAAAAAAGTTGCATTAACTTGTGCAATAAGTTCTTTGGCATTATTACCTGCAAAGGCTCAAAAACCTGTGCAAAAGAACAACGCGTCACAAGAAAATAAGGTGTATTATGATATAAATGAAACACCAAAAGGATATTTGGTTTCTGAAACAGGTATGGCCGGCAATATAGATGGCTTGCCAAAAGCGTACTATGGTGTAAATTATATTCTACCTACAGGGAAAAATAATTTAGATATTTTTGCCGGAGGAGAAATTGATAAGAAAGGAAATGCCAATTTTTTGGCATTGATTATAAATAACTATAAATGGACAAAAAATTTAAGCACTTGGATAAGAGGAGTTTTTTCAGCATCAGATAAAAATGTATCAACTACGTTACAAGTTGCACCTATAAAAGGCAATGTAGATGTTGGAAAATTTAACTTTGCACTCGCTCCTGCGTATGTTGTAAGTCACGATTTTAAAACAAATACAACGGTTCAAAGCCCGAATGCTATTATCCAAACGGCATACAATCCGACAAAAAATGATCAAGTTTTTGTTGAATATAATATACCTATGAAATCTAATGCAAGCGCTTCATATATGCTTACTTGGTTAAGAAAGTTTTAAATTCGGTTTAAATCGTTTTCAACTTTTGTAAGAATTTCACTTAATTTACTTGCGTCTTTAATTCCACCTTGAGCAAAGTTTGGTCTGCCACCACCGTTTGCGCCTGTGGCTCTTGAAATTTCACCAACGATTTGACCTGCATTAATACCTTTTTGAACAAAAGTATCAGAAACTTTTACGGCAACCATTTTATCGTTTGCCAAAACAACAATACTTTCGCCAAGTTTGTTACCTAAAAATTCAATACCTGCTTTTACAGCGTCAGAGTCAAACCCGTTAACTTTTGAAACAAAGAGTTTTCCACCTTCAATATTTTTTGCATTATCAACAAGTGCTGCAAATTTTGCTCTTGCTGCATCATCTTTTACTTTTGCAAGTTCTTTTTGAAGTTCACGATTTTCTTCAGTTATTTTTTCAACTCTTTCAAGAACTTCGTCTGTATGAGCTTTAAAACGTGCTTCAAGAGAATTTGTAACTTCAATTTTCTTATTTATGTATTCAAGTGCAGCATTTGATACAACAGCTTCAATTCTTCGTGTTCCTGCTGCAATAGCACCTTCTGATACAATTTTTATAAGCCTCAAATCACCTGTGTTACTAGCGTGAGTTCCGGCACAAAATTCTTTTGAAATAACTTCGCTCGCTTCATGGTGTTTACATCCTCCCCCACTTGAATTATGACTTGTAGTTTCGCTATGGTCGTGTCCACATTTACCCCCTCCATGGCAGTGGCAATGTTTTTCGCCACCAATTGAAACAACTCTGACAACATCACCGTATTTTTCACCGAATAATGCTGTTGCACCTGTCAATTTAGCTTCTTCAATGTCCATAATTTCTGTTTGAACAGGAAGTTTTGCACCAATCCAAGCATTTATCAAGTCTTCTGTTTTTTGGACTTCTTGAGGAGTCATAGCACGTGAGAAAGTGAAATCAAATCTCATACGATTTTCTTCAACAGAAGAACCTGCTTGTTTAACTTCATCACCGACAACCTTTCTCAAAGCTGCTTGAAGTAAGTGTGCAGATGTGTGGTGAACTTTGATTTCATTTCTTCTTGCTGTATCAATCGCAGCAAGAACAACATCCCCGACATTGATTTCCCCGTTTACTATCTGGCATCTGTGAACATATAAATCATTTACTTTGAATGTTGTTAAAACTTCAGCTTTTAAAGTTTCATTTACAAGGAAACCTGAATCGCCAACTTGACCACCACATTCAGCGTAAAATGGAGTTGCATTTAAAACAACATCTGTATAACCTTCGCCATCAATTAAAGCTAATACTTGAGCTTCGCATGCAGGATATTCGTAACCGACAAATTCTGTTGAACCGACTTCTTCCTCAACTTTTGCATATTTAATGTCACCTGTTACGGAAATCTTTGCAGTTGCAGCTTTTGCACGGTCTTTTTGTTCTTGCATAGCTGTTTTAAACCCTGCTTCATCAATATTTAAGCCATTTTCTTCTGCGATTTCTTTTGTTAATTCGAATGGGAATCCAAAAGTATCATAGAGTCTGAAAGCGCTTTCTCCATCAATATCTTTTTTGTTTTCAATAAATTCTTCGAGAAGTTTATAGCCTCTGTCAAGAGTTTTAGCAAATCTTTCTTCTTCTGCCTTTATCACATCGATTATTTTACCCTTGTTTTTAATTAGGTCAGGATAAGCATCGCCGTAGTTATCAACAACAACGTCGACAAGTTTGTATAAGAATGGTAAATCCATACCTAAAATTTTGCCGTGACGTAATGCACGACGTAAAATCATTCTTAAAACATAGCTTCTTCCTTCATTTCCAGGGATTACACCATCTGAAATTAAGAAAGAAACGCATCTTGCGTGGTCTGTAATTATACGCAAAGAAACATCTGTTTTTTCAGATTTTTTGTAAGGTACACCTGACATTTCAGAAACTTTGTCTAAAATCGGTCTTAACAAATCTGTTTCAAAAGTTGATGCTACATTTTGACAAACCATTGTAATACGTTCCAAGCCCATACCTGTATCGACATTTTTCTTTTCCAAAGGTGATTGATTACCTTCTTCATCTTGATAAAGTTCTGTAAACACTAAGTTCCAAATTTCTACCCATCTGTCGCATTCGCAAGTATCAATACCACAATTTGGATGACCACAGCTGTATTCTTCACCTAAATCGTAGTGAATTTCGGAACACGGGCCGCAAGAACCTGAAGCTCCAGGAGGACCCCAAAAGTTATCTTTTTTACCTTTTCTTTTAATTCTTTCAGCCGGAACTCCGATACTTCTCCAGATATCAAAAGCTTCGTCATCAGTTTCGTATATTGTTATCCAAAGTCTGTCTTTGTCGAGTTTTAAAACTTCGGTTACAAATTCCCAAGCCCAAGGGATAATTTCTTTTTTATAATAATCGCCAAAAGAGAAGTTACCTAACATTTCAAAGAATGTATGGTGGCGTGGTGTACGCCCAACATTTTCGATATCAGAATCTTTACCACCGGCTCTGGCACATTTTTGGCAAGAAGTTGCTCTTGCAGGGTCATAAGGTGATTTTACTATCCCTAAAAATATTGGCAAAAATTGTAACATGCCGGCTGTTGTTAAAAGTACCGTAGGGTTATCAGGCACAAGGCTTGAACTTTCTACAACGGTATGTTGATATTTTTTTTCAAAAAAATCCAAATATAATTTTCTGATTTCGTTTCCTTTTAGCATAATCTTTTCCTTTTATATGTGTTCTAAAATATTATACTTCAAACATCTTTGAAATTAATATTTTGTGATAAGAAAACCTAATTGTAAAATCAAATTATACATTAAGTTTTGTAAATATATTTCAAATTAATTAAAGTTTTACAAAATAATGCCGTTATACAAGCATGTGGTATTATTATGCGAGAAAAAAAATGAAAGAAGACATAAATTCATTATTAATAAAGAATTACACCCTTGGCACTCAACCGTATTTAACATCAGAAGATAGAGTGCTTGAAATTAAAAACAAATTAAAAATGCTTGATAATATAACTTCAATTTCTGAAGCAAAGAAAATTACACAAACCTTTATGTATTTTCACGAAAATGTAAATCATATAAAAGTTGGTGATGCAAAGTGTTTAATTATATCACGAGACGATTTGTTTAGAATATGTTTTGAGTATAAACAAGATTTTATTTGTTACAACATAATAAAAAAATAGGAGCAAAATATGGATTACGGTAATTATGGCAAATATTTATACAACCTTCAAACAGGTCAAACCGTTGGTGTGAAAAAAGAAGAAGACAATAATAATGTCGGAAATGGCAAAACCGTTGAACAAAACGGTGAAACTTGGAATATGATAGGTAATGACCTTAATCCAAACCAAAAATATGGTACGGTAGAAGATTTGTCATTTGAACAATTATGTAATCTGTTTTTGCAAGGAAATTTAGAAGTAGATGAATTTGTAAAAGGTTTAGAAAGCAAATCCGGTTCCAAAAGCGTTGAAGACATAAATAACGGAATGGATAAGGAAATTTATGATATAAATGTAGTTCAAGAAAATGGAACTGTTACAGTAACATTTAAAGCAAAAAATTGGAATGTGTACAATGGTAAAGCCTGTAACCCAGGGAGAAATGCTTATACTACTTATACTTTAACTTGTTCAATTGATGCAAGCGAATCTCAAACTGATAAAAAAGTAGAAAATACAATATCTGAAGAAGTAATAAAACTGTTGGCATGTAATTATGGTATTGCTGAAGACGATATTCAAAAACTCTTTTCAGAAGTAAAGTCAGATAATGGTTATTATTGTGGTAAGAGCAACCTGTCTGCCAAACTGTACAAAATTAACAATGGTATGACAGTACAAGAGTTAGAAGAATATTTGAGCAAAGAATATAAAACAGACATAAATTCTAAGTTTTCAAAAGTAACACTTGCAGATGCAGGTATAACACAAACTCTGTTGGCAAAATACTTCCAAGAAAATAATGATGGCACTTATTCTATAAAACCGAATTGTGTAACTGATGACGGAAAGCCGATAACATGTCTTGATGACATTCGTGATACATACAATTCAGGTTCAAAACCAAATGAAGATTTTCTTGAAAAATTTTATGGTAAATATATGTA
>JAKSUP010000239.1 GCA_024408905.1 bacterium | reverse complement strand
TATCAAAATAAAGTTTGTATTGTAAAGTTTTTTTAAAAAATACAAAATTTTAGTCAATAAAATTTTTTTACAAGTTTTATAGAGTTAAAGCAAAGGTAGAAAATTTGGAAAAAGAGAATCAAATAGCTCAAAATTCAATAAATACGCAAACCGAAAACCAGACTAGTGTGACTTCCCCGATTTCTCAGGAAAAATTACTCTCAAAGGTTAACGCTTTGACGTCTATTGCGAGTAATACACAGTTAAATAACCCTCGTGCATTAGTATTTAATAATGAAAAGGGTTCAACTTTGCATTATAAAAACGTAATCGATTCTCTTAGTACTTTTGGAGATATTGATAATACTACTGATTTGTATAACCAAATTTATGCTATGATTTCGCAGAATGTTGAGTCTAACTTCTTTGCAATAGGTTTATTCAAAGAAAAGTCTAATTGTATAAATCTCAGACTGCAAGATAAACTTGGAAATAACTATTCCTCAAAAATATTTTTAAAAGATACAGATAATCAAATTGTAAAAGTTTTTAAAGAACGCAAACCAATGTTTGTTAAGAATGTTGATTACTTAAATCTATCTTATTTTAAAGATTATACTACCGGAATATTTCCATTAATCTCTGCAAACAGATGCATAGGAGTATTTATTATTGAAGATAATTATGCAAAACAAAATGAAAAATTGTATTCTTTAATTGCTACATATATTGCCCTAACAACTCATAATTTCGAATTGTTAGAAACGAGCGAAGGCTTTGTTAATACTGATGCTTTGACACTTTTGTATAATCACAGAGGTTTCCAAGATATTCTTACGAATGAAATATTGCGTACCGAAACGAAGAAACAAAAATTATCTATATTGATGATGGATATTAACAATATTACCAAAATCAACAGAGAACTCGGCCATGCAAAAGGTGATGAAGTAATTAAACTTGTTGCAGAAAAAGTAAGACAAAATGTCAGAGAAAGTGATATTGCAGGTCGTTACGGTGGAGATGAAATTGCAATAATATTGCCAAATACGGATTCTGCTCAAGCAAAATATGTTGCAGAATATTTAACATACTCACTATCTTGCTGCTTTGTAGATGATATCGGACCAATTAAGGTTTCTGTCGGTATTTCAACATACCCTGATTGTGGCGAAGATAAAGAAAAATTGTTAATTTTAGCAGAACAAGCGATGTACATATCACAGGCAAAAGGCTATAAAGATGGTATGTCTGCAATTATCAGTTCTTCTGACTTTAATTTCTGGGATGATGTTGCATTGAAATCGTACGCAGAGGTTGTTTCAAAACGACATTCTCAGCTCGGAATAAACTTCGAAGAAGAATTGATTGCAAAATTTCATTCTGACCATGACCAATCAGGTGCAAGAACTTGGGAAGTTGCAACATCTTTGGCCGGTGCAATTGATGCAAAAGACCCTTATACAAAAGGTCACTCAACTTCAGTTTCAAAATTCTCTGAAGCTTTGGCAAGGGCTATTAATTTACCTGAAAAAGAAGTCGAACGTATTACATTGGGCGCCTTGTTACACGATGTAGGCAAAATTGGTATACCGGAAGCTGTTCTTAAGAAAGAAGGCCCATTATCAGATGATGAATGGTCAATTATGAAACAGCACCCTGTTATCGGCGTTGAAAAAGTTCTTAAACCAAATCCGAGTTTAAGAGATTTGATACCGATTGTAAGACATCACCATGAAAGAGTTGATGGCAGAGGTTATCCTGACTCTATTTCTGATAAGGATATTCCTTTAGCTGCAAAAATTGTAGCGATTGCAGATACTTATCACGCATTGATTAGTGACAGACCATACAGAAAAGGCATGAATATAGAAAAGGCAATTTCTATATTGGAAGAAGGTGCCGGAACACAGTGGGATAAGGATTTAATAAGGACCTTCGTCCAGATTGCACCTTCACTTGGAGTATAAGACTATGTGCATTTTTAAAAACAAAATGCGTTAAAATATATGTTTTAATGCAAAAGGGTGGATTTGTATTACAAATCCACCCTTTTTATAGTTATTTTTTTGAATTATTTAGCATATCTTAAGAAGATTTGTTGCTTTGTTTGCATCATTTCTTCGGTTATCAACCACTGTCCGTTTGGTTGTTTTTTGATTATCATATAAGTTTTCAATTTGTCTTTATCTTGCATTGGAGTTCTCAAAGAAGATATCTTATAACTACCATTTCCTAGTGCAGTAACAGTCACGTTAGAATAAGCATTTGTATAATGTCTCATTTTAGCGATAGATTGGCTAATTCTCATTTGTTTGATATAAGTTGTGGTATCAGTAACAGCATCTGCTGTTGTTCCGTCCGGTTTTACAACTTGTCTGATAATCTTAGCATTTGGTGTGTACATTTTTGTAATTGAATCGCTATATGAATTTGCTTGTTTAACATAATTATTAAAGAAATTCAAAGCTTCTTGTTTATCGTCAGCCTGTGCTGTGATTGTTAATAATGAAAGTATAAAAATTGTCGTAAGTAATTTTTTCATAGTTTTTCTCCTATTTTAAACATTTGGTAAATCGCCTTTTACTTCAGCTCTTTCTCTGCTGTTAAGACCAAATACCGTGTGCAGCGCAGAAACTGCTTCTTGTACTTTGTCTTGGTCAACAACACAGCTGATTTTTATTTCACTTGTAGAAATCATTTTGATATTTATATTGAGTTCAGCGAGTGTATTAAACATTTTTGCTGCAATACCCGGTCTATCAATCATGCCTGCACCAACAATTGAAACTTTTGCAATTTTCTCGTCAATGAATACG
>JAKSUP010000238.1 GCA_024408905.1 bacterium | reverse complement strand
ATTAAGAAATTTACAACAAGTGAAAATCAAGAAAACACAGAATTTGACTTGAAAATGGTTATCCCGAGAATAGAAAAAGATTTGGGACTTGATAAGGAAATAATTGACCAGCTTTTGGAAGAATTTTTTGAACAAACAAAAACAGATTTGGATAAATTAGGTGTTGCTATTGAAAAGAGTGATTTTGAACAAGTTGATCAAATTGCACATTCTATAAAAGGTGCTTCTGCAAACCTTTGTCTTGATAAAATTAGCGAACTTGCAAAAGAGCTTGAATTTATGGGGAAAAATAAAGATTTAACAAATGCAAAAGAGACATTTGAAACTTTGGCTTCAATAACTTCAAAATTCGCTAATTAACTTTTGGAAACTTAATTTGAGGGATGTTATATTCATTTGGGTTGATGGAAAATATTTTATCAAAATCTTCATTTTCTGCGTTTGTCAAATTTACTATAGGGAAATTTATCCCTTTAGCTAATTCTTCGACCTTTTTATCATAATTTATTCCCAAAACATTAACGCTTGATTTTGCTCCCACAAGGCAGGCATGAAATCTCATGCCGATTAAATATTTTAATTCTGAAATTTCTTTTACGGCATTTTCTACGGATAAATTTTTAACAATATAAGATTTAATATTTTTATCTGTTAATATTTTCGCAAATTTTTCCAATATATGTAAATCATAGTTGTCTTGCAAAGAAATTAGTTTGATTTCTTCATTTTTAAACTTTTCTGAAACAAAATCTGCTAATTTATATAAAAATTCATCCGTTAAATTTGGGAAATCTCTTAATTGTATTCCGATTCCTTTATGTTCAGTTTGAGGGATTTCTATTCCAAAAACAGGGTCAGAAACAAGTTCTGATTTTATCCCCCAATCTGCCAATAGTTCTTGCGAACCACTATCTCTTACAGAAATATAATCACATCTTTTTAAGACAAATTTTGCCAAAAATTCTCCAATTCTTGTTCTGAAAGGAGAAAAACCTTGAGCTAAAATTATAACTTTTTTATTCATTAATATCGCAAGTGCAATAATTGTAACGTAATAAACAAGACTTTTAAGACTTGTTATATCTTGTAAAAGACTGCCGCCACCGGAAATTAAAACATCACTTTCTTTTAAAGCATTAAAAAAATTAAACATTCCAACGGAATTAATACCGTATAATTCGGCAGTTTTACAAGGATTAGAAGATATCCAAGTAATTTTTTCTGCGTTTTGCTCTTTCAAATACTTAGCTAAAACACTTACAATAGCTTCATCACCGAAATTATCAAATCCGACATATCCTGACACTATAAACTTTGTCATATGATACTCCCGAGGTTATTTGCCTTGTAACATTTTTTTGTATTCATTTACGTCTGAAAGAATTGCTTTTGTTCTTTTTGTAATTTCGTCAGGAGTATAGCCTTGATAAAAATCACGGCCGACACCAACAGCTGTTGCCCCTGCTATTAAATATGTAATTACATCTTCCAATTTTACACTTCCTGTTGGAAGAAGATGTAAGAATGGCATCTGACGTAAGATGTTTTCTATGTATTGAACTCCACCCATTGCATCAGCAGGAAACATTTTAATCAATGGAACTCTTGCTTTCCAAGCTTCATAAGCTTCGTTTGCAGTTGAAACACCTGCAATAAAAGGGATTTGTATGTTTTTAGAAATCTTAACCAAACTCATTTGATAAATAGGTGATGCAAAAAGTTTTGCTCCACATTTTATAGCATTATCTGCCTGAGTTGCAGTAATAATACCACCTGCACAGACTGTTGCGAGTTTAGAAACTTCTTCAATTACACCATATATAGAAGGATTTTCTACATTAATTTCCAAGACTCTTATACCACCAGCTATTAAGGCTTTGGCTATTTCTAAAGCTCTGTCGGCTTCTTTACTCCTGATTATTGGGTATACTTTATCTTGTGCTATTATACTTAAAAAATTCTCACTCATTTATATGTGTCCTTATCTTGAAAAATATTATATCATAAATATGTTATAACAACTTGAAGGATTCCCGTTTTGAAAAAACTTAGAACTATTTTTACTGTTATATTTTCAATTTTAATATTTTCCGTAATTTATTATCTGACATATAATCTTGCTGAACCAAAAGCTTATGATTTTATGACAAAGACATTGTTGACCAATAAATTTTCGTTTGACAAAAATAAAAAAGTCTACGGAAGTGACGATATTATATTGGTCATTATTGATGACAAAACATGTGAAAAATATTCTTGGCCATGGGCGAGAGAAGATTTATGCGATATTTTCAATTATTTTACCAAATATGCAAAACCAAAAGTTATGGTGCATGATTCAATATTAAGTAATCCGGATTCTAAAAATCCTGAAAGTGATAAAAAATATTTCAATACATTAAAAGGGGTTGATAATTTGGTTGAAGGGTTTGTACCTCTTGCAACACCATGGGAAAATGAAAATCAAGGTAAAGCTTTTGAGAAGATATTTATTCCAACTACTGAATTACAAATAGATAACAGAACGACGGATTACATTCCACACATATACGAAAGTATAATTACAATGCCATATGAATACATTAATTCCGTTAAAGGTTTTGGTTCTGTTTCATCAATTCCGGGGGCTATTAATGGTGATATATTGGTTTATGATAATATTACAAGAAATCAAGAATACATTTTTAATTACAAAGGTTCATATTTGCCGTCACTCGCATTAAAAACATTTTTAGTAGCTAATAATAACCCTAAAATTGTATTATCTGACAAATATATTGAATTTCCTGAATTAAACTATAAGATACAATATGCAAAATCCCTTT
>JAKSUP010000237.1 GCA_024408905.1 bacterium | reverse complement strand
GAGTGTAGTGAGGCGGGTTTGAGGACGATGTTGGGTGGGGGAGGAGGGCGGGCGGGGGAAATGGGGGGGGGAAAATGGGGGAGGGGTAAATATGGATAGGATAGAGTGGAATAAATCAACAATAAAGTCTTAGAAAAATATTTACTTAGACTTTTGTATTAAGTTTTGTAACATTTATTTCTAAAACCTCTGAAAAAAGTCAATTCCCATGGAATTCTAAACTTTATATATGTAAGGTTAGAAATTTAGGTTAGGTTAGTTATGATCAACAATATTACAAATGTTGACCCCCGTACTGCTATGGAGGTCAAACAAGCAGCAACGTCAAAGGTTAGTGTGCCAACACCACCGGTGTTGAGTTTTAAAATTCCATTACTCAAGGAAAAAGCACAATTGCGGGTTAAAAAATTTAAACGCTCGGATGGGATTATTATTCCGGGTGAAATTGAGGACGATTATGTCGATATAGTTGAAGAAGATGAAGATGTTATTTATGATACATCTCATAATTTCTTTCAATCGCCACCACAAGCCCGAAAGCGAAAGATGAAGTATTTGAAAGAATCATACATTATTGACTATATTCAATCTCCACGCCAGCGTTGTGGTTATGGAGTTGAAGCTGTTAAGCAGCTTGCCGAAAAAGCAATGTTTGATCCAAAAATACAAGGGCGTATTGTGACCTTTTCGGCGCCTGTCTGTAAAGAATCTTCGCCTGCTTTGTTTTTCTATAAAATAGGCTTTAGACTCATTGACCCTAGTGGAAATGAATATATGAAAGAGTGTCTTATTAAGAATATACCCGATATTCCACCTCGAACAGGCATGATGTATTTGCCTAAATCTAACCTGCATAAACTTTTAAGGTATGGAGAATTATTTTAAAATGCCTGAAATTACCCAAAATACAAACTCATATTACACAACTAATGCAAAAGTGGAACGTCGACCGAAGGTTGTTGCTGTTGCGCCCAACACTATTCCACAAGGGAGTTTGCTGTCATCAAAAGATGTTGAGATAAAATTAAAAAACATTAACCAAGATATCTATACCGAAACTACAAACAACCAAAAAAGTTCTGTAAAAACATTTATAAAATGGTTTGGAATAGCTTTAGCTGCACTTTTGTGCTTGCGTTGGGGCAGAAGTATATTTAAAAAATAATATTTTTGTTAAATAAATTTAAGATATTGTTGCTTTTTGAACAGCTTTGTTACATTTCTTAACAGACCCGTGTTATAAAGGCCATTTTTTTACTTCTATATACTTTATATATACAAGAGATATATAAGAGAAAATCAGAAGTAAAATTTTGTAATTGACTGTATATCCGTAACAGTAAAAGAGAATAGTATAAAAATTAAATAAGGAGCTTTATTATGGCAATTGGCGCAAGAGATTTTATCGACAAATTATTAGTAGAAAAGTATGCATCAGAAAAAGTAGATAATCATGATGAAAATGCTTATGTATCAAAAGTTTCAGCTGATGATATGTATGGTGCGATGAATGTTGCGTCAAATAATTATCGAACGATGTTGGCACTGAATAATCGCTTGACGATGGTATGTTACGGAGTTGTCGCCAAATCAGCCAAATATCGAGAGCTTGAGGCAGTTTAATAAAAAGGCACCTTTCAAGGTGCTTTTTTTATGTTCTTTTATATTGCAGAAACAGACAACATTAAATATAACTTGGTTAAAAAAATACGGATAAGATTTTTATCCGTATTTTTATATTTTTATCTTGTATTAGGACTCTATTTTTGCTAAAATACAATAGGAGTCAATATTTCAAGATAAAAGAGGATAAAATGAGCGTAAATCAAAACCTAAAACCCATAACCTTAGAACGTAAGAACAACCTTTGTTTGGGTGGGTGTGATTTAGTTGAACTTGCTCATAATTATGGTACTCCTCTTTACGTTATTGACGAAGTTACTTTGAGAACGACAGCAAAAGAATACATTAATGCTTTTAAAGATTATCCGAATATTAAAATGCTCTATGCTTCAAAAGCTCTTTGTAATTTAACTATATCAAAAATTCTGTTACAAGAAGGTTTTTCTTTTGATGCAGTTTCTATTGGCGAACTATACACCTTAAAAAAAGCAGGAGTAAATCTTGCAGACGTTTTATTTAATGGCAACAATAAAACGGAAGAAGAATTAAAATTTGCTTTAGAAAACAATATCGGAAGAATTTCTGTTGATAATTTTGAAGAGGCAAAGCTTTTGAATAAACTTGCTTTCCAAATGGATATTTACCCAAAGATTTTGCTTAGAATTACACCGGGGATAGAATGTCACACGCACGAATACATTCAAACAGGTCAAACAGATTCAAAGTTTGGATTTGATATGTTACAAATTGACGACATAATTAAGCTTATAATAAATGAATACAAAAATTTGAATTTGGTTGGTTTGCATGCACACATAGGTTCGCAAATCTTTGAATTAAAGTCTTTTGAAGATGAAATCGATATTCTAACAAAAGAAGTATTCAGAATAAAAAATGCCTATAATCTTGAATTGAACGAGTTGAATATTGGTGGAGGTTTGGGGGTAAAATATGTTGAAACTGATTCTCCAACTTCAATAGAGGAATTTGCGCAAGTTGTTATAAATTCTGTTAAAAAATCTTGTGATGAATATTCTGTAAAAGAGCCGATAATATATATTGAACCGGGACGAAGTGTAATTTCTACGTCAGGTGTAACTTTGTATAAAGTTGGAACAACGAAACAAGTTCCACACGGTAGAAAATACGTTGCCGTAGATGGTGGAATGGGTGATAATCCAAGGCACGCTTTATATCAAGCAGAATATAGTGCAGAAATATGTAATGATGTAAAAAATCGTGAAGAAG
>JAKSUP010000236.1 GCA_024408905.1 bacterium | reverse complement strand
ATTTGTTCTTGTGATTGTTTTTGATTACCTCCAATATTTAGTTTTGAAATTTTTCTAAGTTCATCAGCTTTAGCTGTATTCAATACAATTTTTAAACCAAATTGTTCTTCTATTACATCCTCCTTAAATAAAGGTTTCGCATAACCGAAAGTCAAAGCGAAGATTCTTTGAATCGTTCCATATGTTCGCTTTATGATTAGAACCACTTTTGAATTAGCTTGAAATAATCTATTGTCATCTATTTCAAAAAAGTTTTTTAACCAAGTTGGCTGATGCGAATGACTGTCAACAAAATAAACTTGTTTATATGGACTATATTCAGTTAGTAAATCTATCTGACTTTTAAATATTTTATCGATATCTGTAATTTGTTCCTTTATTAAATATATTGATAGCTTATTTTTCATACTTTCACATCCCTTTTTCTCTTATACACCAAAATTAACTGGTTTTCAAAGTTATGATTAAGTTTTATAAAAATACTATGGAGTGCCAGACAAGGTATTTTGCATATTTGCAATGAACTGCAGTAAGAATATATAATCCGCGTTATTCTTTGATACATTTAAGCATAAAATATTAAAACATTGAGCCATTCCAACCCCACATATCTACAGGGTGATAGGTAATGTAAATTTGTGAACCGTTTAAGCCGTAGTCGTTTGTTAATGTTGCACAAATTTCTTTTGTTGCGTTTTGGCAAGAAGGTTTTGCAACTGAGCCTAATGCACGAACTGCAATATACGCACCTTTTTCAACTTTTGCTCCGCCCATGTACAATGATTTTTCATCTTCAATATTTGTCATAATGTATGCGTTCGGTTTTGAAAAAGCAGAAGATACTGCATTTGCTAACTTTGCTTGTAATTCATTTTTTTGATTTTCGTCTAATTTAATACTCAATTTTGCTTCAATATATGGCATAATTTTTTCTCCTTCTTGGCGAACTATTAAGAAATTCTTAATAGTTTAACTCCTAAAACAATTGTAACTTAAATTCGTAAGATTTTATAAATGTGTACCATTTAGAATTTTAATTTAGTTAATCTGGCTATAATTAATTATTCAAACTCTATCACATTAATCTCTGGCACACAATTAAACCTAACATTAAAAATACTGTTGCCTATTCCCTTTGTAACAATCATTTGCTTCCCTTTTTCTTTAATCAAACCTTGCGAATACTTATCTCCATAATCTGATGGTACAATTAATGCACCAATGAGAGGCAATCTAACTTGTCCACCGTGTACATGTCCTGAAAGGGTTAGGTTTACTTTTTCGGGAACTCTTGGAAACACATCAGGCGAATGAGTTAAAAGTATCACAGGATTTTGAGTTAAATCAAGAGCTTTATAAATGTCAGGAGTCCTTGTTGTTTTATCTTCTACACCTGCGATATATACATTTTTACCATTTATATTAACCTTTATATTTGAATTTGCTAAAACTTTAATCCCATTTTTAGTTAAAGTATCTGTAATTTCTTCTCCGTTAATCCACCAATCATGATTACCTAAAACAGTATAAAACCCATATTTTGATTTAATATTTTTTAATTGTTTAACTATGTTATCAATAGGCATAGTCATATTTTCTTCGTGCCCGTTAACAAAATCACCAACTGATAAAACAATATCCGGGTGTTGTTCGTTAATCATTTCAACAACTTTTGCGAGGCGTTTTCCTTGGTTCGGCTTGACATGAAAATCTCCAACCAAAACAATTTTCAAGCCACTTAATTGTGAATCTTGAACAGAATAATTTTTAACAGTTAGCATATTTGGTTCTATGCAAAAACTGTATATTATCAAAAGTATTATTCCAACAATTATTAATATATTTTTCATTATTGAGTCCATTTATTTAATTTTAGGGAAACAGTAATCTATAATTCCAGAAGCACATAAATCTGACATATTCTTGTTAGAGGTTTTTGCATATTCTATAACTGCATTTTGAATAGTTTGTTTCCATATATTAAGAATATGTTCAAGTTTAGTTATTAAAACATCTCTGGATATAGTAATATCAAACAATATTTCCAGATATCTATAATCCTCTCTATAAGAATACACAATAAATCTAGTATTATTACTTCCATCAGTCCAAGCTATAAATTTACAGAAATAAGCATCTTCAAAATACTGCGTTGCAAAATTATTATTTCTCAACTTAACAATAAACTCATCTAAACCTATAAATCCATAATCGTTGAAAATAATAACTAAGCTCTGTTTTGAGCTTTCAAATAAAACTCCTGAAAAAGTACAATCGTTTGAGTTGTCTTCGCCAAAGGCATATTTGGCAAAATTTTCTAATCCTTGTATATCTTCTTCCAAGTCATCCCAAGTATCACCCCAAACTCCATCATGATTTACTTTTATATCACAAATAAAATCATTAATTATTTCAGATTTTCTTTGTGGTTGTGGTAAATGTTCTATACTGTCTTTATACCACATTTGATTATCAGTACAATATGACCAGTCATCATATTCTGTTAAACCAATTATTGGGTCATATGTGTTAAGTTCTTTTTTCATGATACTTACCTCTACTTAATAATATCATAAATTATTGTTATGTCAGAAATGGACACAGGGAAAATGATTTTTAAACACCTTTTAAACGGTTTTAAACATGATTTAAACAAAATTCGCGAAACTAAGAGTCAAAACCCAATGCTAATGCGATTTTTAGGGCAATATACAACATAATAAAACCCTGATGTATGGAAAATGAGCGCACAAAGAAACCCTGATGTATTTATCTAAACAATAGTTGAATTAGATAATATATTATCTGATTTGTGGCAAAATTTGTAAAGTTGGTTAATATATTATCTATATTTAGGATAAAAATTTGTCATTATTTTATTAA
>JAKSUP010000235.1 GCA_024408905.1 bacterium | reverse complement strand
AGGAAGCAGGCTACCCTTGAGAATACGCATAGAATGGTTATTCTCATCAAAAATATTCAATCTTGGATATTGTCGATTCATACAAAAATATTGAACAAGGGAAGAAACCAAGCATAGACCCTGCTATATTTACTGATAAAATTGTAGTTTTTGGTGCAAACGTAATTGGTGGTGAGAGCTTAAACGATAATAAAAATTCGCCGATAATAAGTAAGCACCCCGGTGCAGATATTCAAGCTACATCTATTGATAATATTTTACACAACGATTTTCTGACAGTAATTCCAAGTTGGGCAAATATACTTATAACGATATTAGGAATGTTGTTAATATATTTCATTGTTAAAATTTCAAAATCTCTACAATCAATTTTCGGGGTATTTTTATTAACATTTATATATTTTGTAATCTGTTGTACATGTTTTTACAATCTTGTAATAATCAATGTTATAACTCCTTTGGTAATGTTTACTTTGATAACGATTATTGCCTATATGAACCAATATTCTATAGAAAATAAAAATAAGGAAAAAGTAAAATCTATAATGGGTAAATATATGTCAGAAGATGTTATGAAGGACGTTATAAAAAATATTGATAATCTTGGACTTGGTGGTAAAAAAGCAGAAGTTACCGTTTTATTTGCTGATATAAGAGGTTTTACTTCGCTGAGTGAAAAGATGACAGCTCAAGAAGTGTCAGAGCTGTTGAATGAATATTTTTCAGAGATGGAACCAATTATCACAAGCTATAACGGTATAATTAACAAGTTTATCGGTGATGCTGTTATGGCAATATTTGGAGAACCTATACAAGACGAAAACCATGCGCAAAATGCAGTAAAATGTGGATTTGAAATGCTTGAAAAAGTTAAAGAACTCCACTCTAAATGGGAAAAAGAAGGGAAACCGTTAATAGAAATTGGCGTTGGTGTTAATACCGGTGAGGTTTTTGTGGGAAATATCGGCTCCGTTAATCGTATGGAATATACTGTTATTGGTGATACAGTAAATCTTGCAAGCAGACTTGAAAGTTATAATAAAATATATAAAACAAAAATGCTTATAAGTTCATCAACTTATGAGAAGGTTAAAGACATTTCTGAAACAAACCTTATTCCTGATGTAGAAATCCGTGGCAAAGCAGAAAAAATGAATATTTATGAAGTAATAAATATTTCATAATATTCTAAGTTAAAGTGTTTATTTCTTGTATCCTAAAATGAGAGTTTGGGTGATAGTTATCACTTTTGTGTTATTCATCTTCAAGGCTCAGTACAGCCATAAATGCTTCTTGTGGTACTTCTACACGACCGATTGCCTTCATACGTTTTTTACCACGTTTTTGCTTTTCTAAAAGCTTGCGTTTACGGGTAATATCACCACCATAACATTTATCTAAAACGCTCTTTCTCAATGCTTTAATGTTGGTTCTTGCAATTACTCTGCCACCGATTGCAGCCTGTATAGGCACTTCAAACATTTGTCTCGGAATAATTGTTTTCAATTTTTCAGTCAATTTTTGTCCGATATGAAAAGCATTGTCTTCATGACATATTACAGACAAAGCATCAACGACTTCTCCTGCAAGCATTACATCAAGTTTGATGAGTTTTGAACGCTTGTAATCAACAAATTCATAATCTAAGCTTGCATAACCTTTTGTTCTTGACTTTAATTGGTCATAAAAATCCGTAATAACTTCACTTAGTGGCAAATGATATATTAAATCTACTCTTACTTTATCAAGATAGTTCATGTTGATAAATATTCCACGTTTTGTTTGGCACAAATCCATTAAGGTTCCGACATATTCGTTTGGCGTAATAATTGAAACTTTTACATAAGGTTCCTCTATATAATCACGATATTGAGCAGCAGGCAGATTTGCCGGATTATCGATTTCGACAACTTCACCATTTGTTTTATGAACTTTATACACAACAGAAGGTGCCGTTGTAACTATAGAAAGATTGTATTCTCTTTCAAGTCTTTCTTGAGCGATTTCCATATGCAGCATACCCAAGAAACCACACCGAAATCCAAAACCTAATGCACTTGATGTCTCCGGTTCAAAAGTGATTGAGCTATCCGAAAGTTTAAGTTTTTCCAACGCCTCTTTTAATTCGTGATAATCTTCGTTATCTACAGGATAAAGTCCTGAAAAAACCATTGGCAAAGCTTCTTTATAACCAGGGAGTGGTTCTGATGCAGGGTTTTCAACATTAGTTACCGTATCCCCTACAAAACGGGTAATTTCTTTTATTGAACCGGCAAAGTATCCTACATCACCACAAACGAGTTCTTCGACTTGAACTCTGTCAGGTTTGAGATATCCAAGTTCAACGATTTCATATTCTTTCTCGGATGCCATGAATTTTACTTTGTCGCCCAAACGCATTTTTCCGTCCATAATTTTAAAGAAACAAACGGTTCCCAGATATGGGTCATAAGCGCTATCAAAAATCAATGCCCTTAAAGGTTTTTCTGTATTGTCAACAGGGGGTGGTACAAAATCAACTATTGCCTCAAGAACCTTATCAATTCCTTCACCTGTTTTAGCTGAAACAGGTATTGCCATAGATGTATCTATTCCGAGGATTTCCTCTATCTCTTGTTTAACTCTTTCAACATCAGCTGATGGCAGGTCAATTTTATTGATAACAGGTATGATTTCCAAATTTTGTTCAACTGCCATATATACGTTGGCTAATGTTTGTGCTTCAACACCTTGAGTAGCATCAACTATTAAAAGAGCTCCTTCGCATGCAGCCAAAGAACGAGAAACTTCATAAGAAAAATCAACGTGCCCGGGGGTATCAATAAGGTTGTAAACATATTGTTTGCCGTCTTTTGCTGTGTAATTCATTCTGGCAGCATTCAA
>JAKSUP010000234.1 GCA_024408905.1 bacterium | reverse complement strand
GCCCCTATATTTGATTAATGCTATATTATAAATGCTTAAACAAAGCCAGTGATCCTCAGCTGTAATTGCGGGAAGTTTAAATTGGTCTAGCTCCACCGAAACGGAGCCTTTTTTATGACTATTGTATCAATTGATGATGGATATATAGATAACTTAGTTGAAAAATTTCCTCATGTTTATTTTTCTAAAAAAGATTGCAGAACTCATGCTAGAAAGTATATAGGAGTCGTTTTGACTATAGGAAAATTTAACTATTATGTACCTTTTTCTTCACCTAAGGCAAGAGACTACACGAGTGATGGACTTGTTCGTTCTGATGATAATTTTAATGCTAGAATGACTGAATCCGATGGGAATGGTGGAAAAAAACTTTTGGGTTCATTACGTTTTAATAATATGATTCCAGTTCCAATGCTTTATATTGAAGGATATTCTATTGAAGATGAGGAAGATGCTGATTATGCAAATGTTGTTGCTGGTGAGTTTAAATGGATTAATAAAAATCAAGAATATATTAAAACGAAAGCTCAAAAAATTTATGACTTCAAATTAAATGAACCAGCTTTTAAAAACGAAACAAATCAAAAACGTTATGATGCTGTTTTGCCTTTCAAAGAAATAGAACAATACTTAATCGATTCTAAAATGGTCAATTAAACCTTTAATGTATGCTGGCATAGAATATTTGTATATTCTTCTTAGGTTGCACACAGAAAAATAAAGTCGACATTCTGTAATAATAGAGTGTCTTTTTATTTAAAAATAAATTTCGACTTTTTTACTATACATATGGCATAAAATTTGTAGTAAAAGAGAATCGCTATGGGAAAATTAACGTAAAAGACAATTTGATATCTATTACAGGAATTTCTGATGACGATTACATCTCGTTAACAGATATTGCTAGAATCAAAAATTCAAAAGAACCAAAGGATGTTGTTAAAAATTGGATGAGACTACGATCTACATTAGAGTTTCTAGGAATGTGGGAAGAGTTAAATAATTCAAATTTTAACCGGGTCGAATTCGACCCCCTATTGTCTGAAAGTGGCAAGAACTCTTTTACAATGTCTCCATCCAGATAGATATTTGAATTCAATGCAAGGCACACGAATACAATTATTCAACTATATGTTCCCTTCAAAGAATATTAACTGATGATTTAAGAAAAGAATGTGATTGTGTTAATATATACTTAAATCAAACGAAACAAGAGGTAAAGTAATATGCAATACACAAAAATTAGACTTGATTTTAAATATGGGCCTAAAAATCGTTTTTATCGCGTTGTTTTGATTAAAGGAAATCCAGACTTATTCAAACTTTCTGTTGAATTAGGGACTGCTGTTGGAGCGATGTTTGGACATTGCTTTTTGATTACTTGTAAGAGAAGAGGAATTCATTATGTTATGGCGCCATTTATGGAGGAACCTCGTGATGGATATAAGTATTTAAGGAACTATCATCTTAATGATTTACCTGATAGTTTTGATTTTGAATATGATACAGGAGATGGCTGGGATTTTTCTTGTAAGCGATATAAAAAATATGTTGAAATTAAATCAAATAAGAATTTAATTTTACTAGAAGGAGCAGGTCAGGGAATCTGGGAAGACAATATTGGCTCCTTATATTCTTATTTTAATAATGAAATTGATCCAGATTTCGATGGCGAGGATGAAGAAAAAGGCATATATAAACCTTGGAATGTTTCTATTGATAAGTATAGTGACTTTGATAATCCACTAGATATCGACGAAATAAACGATACATTGAACGACGACTTTAGATTTAATTATGACGAAGTCCTTTCTGGTGAAAAAGAATATATTGAACAAAATTGCGTTTGTTTGGATGATTGTACTGAGCCATATAATCCACGACTTAAAAAAGCTATTTTGGAAGCGGTAGATGAACAAATTAATGCATTAGATTATGTTAAAAAAATATTTGAAAAAATTAAAAAAGTTCATGGTGAAGGGAAGGCAAAGGAATCAATTGCCGCTGTTTTGATTACTTATATTTTTGATTTAGAAACAAAACATATTAATTTTGATGACAACGAATACAAAAAAAGACTAACTAATATCCCTTTAAAATAAACCCTTTAATACATTAAGCAGTTATATTAACGGCAAATTGCACACAAAAATCAAAAATAAACGGTACATAAAGTACCGTATTTTAATTTTAAGTGATAGGAAATTGTTAAAAATTTAAACACTATTTAATATGGTTCTTAATAGCTTCAAATGATTCTTCGCTTAACAAATGTTCAACTTTACAAGCATCGCGTTCTGCAATAACAGGATTAACGCCTAAACAAATCAAACTTTTAGTTAGGATTGTGTGTCTTTCGAAAGTTTTTTCCGCTAGTGCTCTACCTTTTTCAGTTAGATTAATAATGCCAGTGTCTTGATCAACCGTAATTGATTCTTGTTCTTTAAGCTTTTTTAGCGCGACAGACACACTTGCCTTAGTAAAACCTATATATTTAGCAAGCTCAATAGCTCTTATAGGGCCTAATTCTTTTTGGGCCATTAAGATATTTTCTAAGTAGTCTTCTGTGGATTCTTTTTTGTTATACATAGTAGATAGTCAGTTAGTCTTTTCAAACTTATTTTAATCTTTTTCTTGATTTTTTATCAACACAAATTGAAAATATTATACAGTTAGTAAAGGCTAACTAAACTAAAAATTTGTTTTTATTAATATGGTTAGCAAATTCTAACTGGAGGTAAAAGATGTTACTTATTTATGCGCCAATCAATCAAGCATTCAAAATCATTGAAATCTTAGCGAATGAAAAACTTAAAAAGCATTTAGAAGATTTAGGAATTTTACCAAATGGAACTATAACTCTTTTAAGCGTTAATGGTGGTAATGTTATCTGCTTAGTTAA
>JAKSUP010000233.1 GCA_024408905.1 bacterium | reverse complement strand
AAAAAAAAAAGGCAAAGAAATTTCTAATAGTACTTACGAAAAAGATTATTTTAGTGCTATGACAACAAAATTAAAAGAAGCCCTAAATCTAATCCAAAGAGAACCTGTTAATAATGGTATTAACTAATTCTGATTAAGCTGTAAATTTTTTGCTATAATTAGGATATGAAACTTGTATCGTTAGAGCTTAAAAATTATAGGAATTGTGAAGATGTTTGTTTGGATTTTTCTAAACAAAAAACACTTATTATCGGAAAAAATGCTCAAGGTAAAACAAACATTTTGGAAAGTATTTATCTTTTATCAGACCTAAAAAGTCCAAGAACTTCTACGATGACTGACTTGATAAAATTTGGGCAAGATAAATTTGAAATTAATGCAAATATAGTAAAAAATAACACGGATATTGAATTCGATATTTCTTATAATTTAGATAAAAAAAGAGAATTAAAAGTAAACAAGGTTAAATGCACTCCAAAAGATTTTAAAAGTGGAATAAAAACTGTTCTTTTCTCAACAAAAGATTTGTTGCTTTTAAGAGGCGCACCTCAAGACCGTCGCGATTGGTTGGATAGAGCCATTTCCCAGATATATCCTGCATACGACGAACGACTTACAAAATACGAAAAAATACGTGTACAAAAAAATAATTTGTTAAAAGATGCATATATTGATGAAGCATTACTTGATGTATACAATGAACAGCTTGTGATTACAGGCGCAAATATCATTTTTTTAAGAAAGAAATTTTTGAAAGAAATTGAACATTTGGCAAAAGAAAAACACAGAGTTATTAGTAATACAGAAGATTTTTCGCTTAATTATACCTGTCCTGAAGATGAAATAGATAACATTTGTGAATATTTGAAAGAAGAATTAAAAAACAGGCGTTCTGAAGAATTCGGCAGACGCCAATCTTGTGTTGGCCCTCACCGTGATGACATTGAATTTAAAATAAATGGTATTGATGCTGTTAAATTCGCTTCCCAAGGGCAGCAAAGAACTCTTGTTCTCGCACTCAAGCTTGGTGAACTTGAAATCATCAAAGAAAAAACAGGTTATTCGCCTATACTATTATTGGATGACGTTTTGGCAGAACTTGATGAAACCAGACAAAATTACCTTTTAAAATCTATTGAAGATGGAACACAAACAATTATAACATCTGTTGACACAATTCTATTCGAAGATGAATTTTTAAAAGATGTTGAAATATATTCTATTGAGAATGGGAAAATTAGTTTTAATCCATTATCATAGTTGCATTAAACTTATATGCTTCAAGTGTACGTGAAAAGTATGTCGGTGGTAAACCTGCTTTTTCTTTCAAAGAGTTAAGAAAAACTTCTCTATCAGGTAATTGCTCCCATACCACAGGTAAATACACAGCTCTTCTATCTCTGTCAGCAATTATAATCCCGTACGGATATATTTTAGAAAGTAAGTCCCTTTCATCTTTAAAATCAATTCTTTCAATTGATGATAATAATGAAACTTCTACTTGTAAATGTGGCAAATCTTCTGCTGTTATAGGAACGAATCTTGAATCCTGAAATCCTGCATTTTTTGCATTGTCTATTAAATCAAGAATTAAAGGTTTGGTAGGATAAACTGACCCGATACACCCTCTCAATTTGCCGTCATATTTTAAAGTTACAAAACTTGCACCGTATTGGCTCAACACAGCAGGAATATCCCTCGGAACAAATTCTTCATTATTAATCCCTGCTATCAAACTTGCTTTAACAGTTGTCAAAATATATTTTGAATAATATTTTTCCAAATAATCATTTTTTGAATCTGTATATAAAAACCAAGAGCCATAACCGACAACCTTTTGTGTATCTTTGCTAATATCTCCGGAGTCATACATCATAACTCTAATTAGCGAACAATCATTGTTATTAGCAAAATCTACAAGCCCCATTATTCCACATAATCCACATGCCTGTTGCTTTTCAAAGCAGTCAATTCTTCCTGTTTCAATAATGGTTGCAGTATATGTATCAATTTGTCTGGCTTCGTGCTGAGGGAAATAATGACTTAAATCAGAAGATATAACAAATGAAGAATTTTCCCAATATGTAGAAATCAAATCTGATATAAGTCTATAATCACATCTTCCTACAAGTACCGGAATTATTCTGATTTTTCTTCCGATTTTCTTTAAACCTTTAACAAAATCCATAGCACTTTGAACTTGTGGATATAATAAATTCTGTAGAAATGGAAGTTGAACCTCAATTGAATGTTCATTATCAAAAACTTCGTTTGATATTTCACAAGGAAATTTGTCTTTTATATCTTTTATTAAACGATTATTAACTTCCAAACTTCCCAATGGTGTATCAAAATAGGTATACTCAGGTAAAGCTATATTGTTAAAATCATCATGGTGAGAAGGAGCTATAATAAATATATTCTCAGAAAATTCCAACCTTTCAAAAGCAGCCATAGCAGCGTAGCCTGAGTACGAAATTCCGGCATGAGGAACAATTATCGCCTTACTTTTGTAATCGATAGCGATATTTTGTTTAAATGAATTCAATAAATTAGTTAATTCATCCGGATTTTCAGGATAAAAAGTACCTGCAAAAGTCGGTTTTTTATTCATAACTCTTTCCTCTACAAAAATTATAAAATAAAATTAATCCATTTTAAAGAATTATTTCAATTTCTTAATTGCGTCTTTCAAATATTGGCGAATGGCGGGAGTGATTAACAAATCCGGTTCTTCTATACATATTTCATCCAATAATATAAGTCCTCTGCGTATTTCACCTGTTTCTATATATAACACACCTAACTTAATTTTATCGTACACATCCGTAGAAGCCTGATATTCCCCTTTTTTAGAATTGACTATCCCAAGAGCTTTGTAACAATTAATTAGGTTAATATAATATTTGAAATTTAATCCATAAAGCCTTATT
>JAKSUP010000232.1 GCA_024408905.1 bacterium | reverse complement strand
TAACAATGGATTTATATGATATCAATAATAGCATTGATTCAGATCAATATCTTGTTATAACTAAACAACAAAAAAATTTTGATAAATTAAAACCGAATTTAATTATGGGTTTAATGCAAATGCATAATGACACAGACGATAATTCTTGTTACGTTGATTATCTCCAAATAAATCCCAAAAATTGTTCAATTAAAAAGAACCGAAGAAATAAAGGATTTGGTACTGCTATGATTGAATACTTAAAATCAAAATATAGAAAAATTTCTTTAGATTCAGTTGAAAAAGCTACTAAATTCTACCAAAAAATGGGTTTTCTGAAAATGGGGAAAAACGATAACAATATGATTTGGGTTATAAAATAACTTAAATGAAAGCTTGAAATAAAACTTTATCTATGTTATACTTACCTCTGCCGTACTCCACGGGGACGTAGCGAATCTCTTGACTCGAACGCTTTGCGAGGTGCAGAGCCTACTGTGAGGGGTATATAGAATTTGACTATGGGTTAGTGGTTGTTGATAGTTTAGAATATAGTGGCGTAAGCTGTTGAACCGTGTCAGGATGGAAACATAGCAGCACTAAAACAATCCTTACGGGTGCTATTTCTCTAAAAAGTAGATTATTAATTTCAAATGCAAATTTGGTATATTTCGATAGGTAGTGGTACGGTTTTTATTCCATCACACAACAACAGGTATATCGTTCATGAATGTAAGTTTTGGTGCTAACGCATTATATAGACCAAATGTTAAAAGAATTGATTTAAACACACGAAAATATAAAACCTATAAGGCTGCTTTTGTAGAAATAGATCCGAAAAATGATTTAAAAGCTTTAGCAACAGCTAGCGATAACTGGAATGATGGATTTACCTTTTTAGAAAACATTGTCACAATCATTACAAATAAGTGTTATCGAGAAAGTGATAAAATTTATGCACTAACCTCACAAACTAAGGATTTTGAAAATCTTGATCCTGATGACTTATTGGGAGTAGTTTTAGTTAATTGTGCAGATGATAAGTATAATACTATAAATTTTTTACAAACAAATCCTTATTTTGAGTATATACGAGGATATAGCAGATTTTTCAAGGGTATCGGAAAATCTATAATAAGATGTATAAAGAGAGAAGCTAAAGATAAAGGACTTAAAACTTTTTCAACAAGAGATGCCGTTACATTTTATAAAAAATATGGATTTGAAAGTTCTCCAACAGAAATATATGCCATGTATTGGAAAAATCCAAAATCTAATTTGAATAAATGTGCAAAATAGCTTTACAAAAGCCCCTGTCTTTTGGCATGCAATTCTTCTTTACGTTCTAATTTTACATAAAGTTGAGAATTGATTTCGCCACCTATAAGAATAAGAATAGACGTATAATATAGCCACATCATCATTACTGCAAAACCGGCAATTGTTCCATAGACAAAATTGTATGTATGTAAATTATTAACATACAATGAAAATCCCCAAGAACCTATTAACCAAGATATACAGAAAAATATTGACCCGGGCCATGCACTATGACGCCTTAATCGTTCATTTCCGGACAAATCCGGTAAAATATAATAACTCAAGTATGCCATTATAAATAACGTCAAAAACGCAATCGGCCAACGTACGAAAAGCATTATATTCCCGAGATGTTCTGTCATGCCAAAATATGTGACCAAAAATTTAACAATTACTTTACCAAAAATAATTGATGTAATACTCAAAAACAAAACACAAGTATTAACTAAAACCATTACTAAAGCCAAGAGTCTTGAATAAATAAAGTTTCTAGTTTCTTTAACTTTGTATGCTCTATTCAAACCCTTCGCAACAATAGCAAGGGTATTTGTCGATAAAAATAATGTTATGCAGAATCCCAATGCACCCCAGAAACCACCTTTTGAAAAAAACAATACTTCTTTTAAAACCGTCATAACAACATTTAAAGCATCACCAGGCATTATATTTTGCATAAAACCTAATATCGCACCCATAAAATAATGCTTACCGATATATCCAAAAACTGAAGTCAAAAAAAGCATTAAAGGGCAGATTCCAATACACAGCATAAACCCCATTTCTGAAGCCATTCCAAAAAAGTCGTTATCAACAACTGATTTTACTATACTAAAAATTGTTTTCCATGCACTTCTACATCTTGCTTTTATATTCAAAATTTTATCTCTTTCAATAATTTTTCTATAGATTCATTTATTCCGTACTTCATTGTACATCCGGCAGCATACGTATGTCCACCACCATTATATATTGCACAGACTTTTGATACATCGAAATGTTTACTGCGCATTGAAACTTTTGTTGTTTTAGAATCAACTTCTTTAACAACAAAAGAAACTTCTGTCGTATCTATCGCACGTAAAGTTTCTGCAATTCCATCTGTATAATCATCACCTGCCGAAAATTTTTCCAAATCCTTTTTATAAACCGTTGTATACGCAATTTTGTTATCCTCGGAAAATACAGCTTTATCGACACAATAATTTTGGAACATGACAAAGTTTTTAGTCTTTGTTTCATAACAATTTTTATACAATATTGTAGGATTTGCACCTAAGTCAACTAAATCTGATACAATTTTGAACACATTAGATGTCGTATTTTCAAATCTAAAATTACCTGTGTCTGTCATTATGGCAACATAAAGACAGTCAGCAGCTTCCTGCGTAATCTGCCAATCATTGTCTTTAAAATATTCATACAAAACTTCACCACAAGAACTTGCGTCAGGATTTATTATTTGATAATCCCCAAACCCCGGGTTTGTTTTATGATGGTCAATATTTACAGTACATTTAGCTTTATCAAAAAAGATTTTTGAATCACGTACACTATCTATTGCTGCGACATCAAGAGTTATAACCAAATCATAAACAAGCGCTTGGTCACAAACTCTTTGTGCCAAATTTATATTTGG
>JAKSUP010000231.1 GCA_024408905.1 bacterium | reverse complement strand
AGTTTACATGACAAAACCATGTAACCATGAGGTTTTGGGGGAATTGTATATATATTATTAATATAGTCCTTGACATGAATAAGACTACAAGAAGTTTACATTTCTTTAGCTGCTGTGAGGATGAGCTGAATCGTATACATCTTTCATGTGTTTCATCGAAATATGTGTGTATATTTGTGTATTTGATATGCCGGAATGGCCCAAAAGCTCTTGTACCACTCTTAAATCTGCACCATTTTCAATCAATTTTGTTGCAAAACTGTGTCGAAAAACGTGTGGTGTAACATGTTTCGGAAGTTCGATTTTCTCAACAACCTCATTGATGGCATTTCTTATTGTCTTATTTTGCAAACGATAACCTGTATTATTTATGAATAATGGCGATTTTTCTGTGGTTTCACCAATTTCGTACCCCGGAGCCAAGAGGTTACGGGCAGTATTAATATATTGAATTAAAAACCCCTTTGCTCTGTCAGAAACAAGGACTATTCTTTCCTTTGCTCCTTTACCAAAAACTTTAATCTCATTTTCGTCTAAATTCAAATCTCCGAAATTGAGGTTAGAAAGTTCTGATACACGCATGCCTGTTGCCCATAAAAGCTCAATTATAACTCTATTTCTAAAACCTGCAGGAGTATCAATTTTCACATTATTTAAGATTCTTTCAACTTCATCAGGAGTTAAAAATTTTGGCAATGACTTCGGTCTTTTTGGTGCAGAAAGTGAAATTGCAGGATTTGAATCAATGTATCTTTCTCTAAAAAGGTATTTATAAAAAGTTCTTATTGCAGCTGTTTTCCTGGCTACTGTTGTTTTTTTGTAATCAAATTTTTGAATGAAATGTAAATACTCACGCAATTTTTCAAAATCTACATCTGTACAATTTTTTCCGTCTAACCACAAAATATAGCTGACAACGTCAGAAGAGTACGCAGAAAGAGTATGATCAGAAAAATTTTTCTCGACACTTAAATATGATTTAAAACCCTCTAAAATTTCTTTTTCTTGCGTGTTCAAAACTGTATCCTAACATGTTTTACATTTGCACAAAACTATTATACAATATTTGACGTAAAGTTAGAATATAAAAGATAAATCCAATGAACATTTTTAAAACATTTGAAACATTTTTAAAAGAACCTCTAAGCATACTAAAAAACAATATTATACAGATTGTTAGTGTGCAAACAGGGAATATTTTTGAACAAAAACCGTCAATAGATGTTTCTATGTTAAAGAATAAAACTCAAATTACAGTTGTTAATAACGAAAAAGTCTACAATTTGTTGTCTTTGGTAACTGCAAAAGCACAGAAAAAAGAAAAAGAAACGGTAAACAAATGAAGCAACTTGATGCAAAATTTATAATAAGTGCCGAAAAACTTTCACAATGTCCGGATTTTGTGCTGCCGGAATTCCCACTGTTAGGACGCTCAAATGTCGGAAAATCCTCATTTATCAATGCACTTGCAAACAATAAAAAACTTGCAAAAACGTCTAATACTCCGGGGAAAACAAGGTTAATTAACTTTTTTAATTTTTCTGAAGAATTTATGATTGCAGATTTACCGGGGTACGGATACGCAAAAGTTTCTAAAGAGGCTCAAAATACTTGGCAAAAATATCTTGAAGAATATTTGCTTAACAGAAAACAAATTAAAACACTAATTCAATTTGTAGATGCAAGGCATGAAGTTCAAAAAAATGATATTCAAATGCGTGAATGGGTTAATGCCTATAATTTACCGATAATCACAATAGCCACTAAAATTGATTACGTACCGAGAGGAAAAGTTAATCAAGTTCTTGCAAATATTAAAAAAACTTTCAAAGGAGATGTTCTGCCATTTAGTGCAACTGACCGTTTTTATTGCGAAAAAACTATTGAATATTTATTAAATTTATGTCAATAATATTTGTAAATAAAATTTTTAAATATAAAATCCAAAACAAGAGGGATATATAAAGTGTTAAAGAGCATAGAAAATGCTGATTTAAGTCAAATTTCATTAACGGGATTAAGAGCGTTAGCAATTCTTGGGCTTTTAATGGGTAGAGATAGATCGTTAGAAGAAATTCGAGAAATATTTATAAAAAACAGTATTCTTGAAAAAGGAAGTTCTAATGATATTCTCAGGATTGATATGAATACCCTAAAAGCCATGGGATGTGATATTTCAAGAGCTTCGCAAAAAACAGATTATAAATACCGACTTGGAAATCATCCTTTTGCATTGGATTTTAAAGAAGAACAAATCGCTGCTTTAAAAAAAGTGTATAAAAAGGTTTGTGAAAAAGCTTCCTTGAACAAATTAATTGAATATCACAAATTTTTTAAGAGAATTTCAAATCATATATATAATGAAAACTCAAAACAAGCACTTCTCGGCATTTCTATTCTTAAATCACACAACATAGAACTTCTTGAAGAACTAACAAGAGATTGTGAAGAAAAAAGAATAGTTACACTATACTACGAAAGACCAACAAGCAGAACTGAAATCAAAAAAGAGGTTCTCGCACAAAAACTTGAGTATAAAAATGATAAATTTTATTTATATGGTTATGATGCCAATATAAATGAGCCTACGGTTCTCAATATAAAACGAGTTAAAAAAATTGTTTCCAGACGCAAAAATAATGGTAATATTCAAGAAAAAACTTTCAAAGTAAAATTTTTACTCAAAAATGTCAGCGCAAGTTTTCTTGAAGAAAATGAAATAATAACAGAATTAATTGGAGATAAATGTGTTATAGAAGGGACATACCACAATGAGTTTTTGGCAATTCAGAGAATGCTTTTCTTTGGTCCTGATTGCACGGTTTTAGAACCAAAAGAGTTTAGAGAAGAGGTTGTTACAAAGTTAAAGGAAATGAGGAGGATGTATGAAAAATAGTCCTGCTTCAAAAAAAAATGTTTCATCATTACAAGTTTTA